>JANTGN010000051.1 GCA_024762895.1 Thiotrichales bacterium | reverse complement strand
GCAGGGATTCCGACAGGCTCACACGGAGCCTCAAGGTTACGGCCTACTGGTCCATCATTATCGCCCTGGCCTTTGCCTTGTCTTATGCCGTAATGGGACGCTGGATCATCCATGAACTGACCAGCATCGATGACCTCAGATCCCTGGCGCAGGATTACCTGCCCTGGCTGATTGCCATGCCCCTGGTCGGGGTCTGGGCCTACTGGCTGGACGGGATTTTTATCGGTGCGATGCAGGCGCGACGGCTTAGAAACGCCATGCTGGCAGCCTTCAGCCTGGTCTATCTACCGGCGCTATGGATCTTTCAGGGACTGGGAAACCATGGCCTGTGGCTGGCCTTGTTCCTGTTTTTGCTGGCCCGTAGCCTGTTTCTGGTGCCGGGGGTGAAACGATTGTTCAGGGGATTAGCGCAGGCTGATTGATTTCCAGCCGCGTTCATCGGCAATCTTCTGCAGGGTGTCATCGGCATCGACAGCGACGGGATGATCGACCAGCTCCAGCATGGGCAGGTCATTATGGGAGTCACTGTAGAACCAGCTGCCCTCCAGGTCTTCCCCGTGCTGGGCCATCCACTGCATTAAGCGATCGACCTTGCCACGTTGAAAGCAGGGAATTCCCTCGATCTCGGCGACGAAATGTCCGTCGACATGGCGGGGCTCCGTTGCCAGCAGGTGGGGGATCTCATAGGCCTGGGCGGTCAGTTCGGTGACGAATCGATTGGTGGCGGTGATAATCATCAGGGTATCGCCCCTGGCCCGATGCTCATCGACCAGTGCCCTGGCGGCAGGGAGTAGAATTGGTCTGACATACTCTTGCATGAAGCGCTCACGCCACTCCAGCAGGGTATCAAGAGGATGTTCGGCCAGGGGCCTGAAGGCGAACCGCGCGTACTCGTGGATATCCAGGCTGCCGGCCTGATACTGCTCATAGAAATGCCGGTTGGTCCGATCGTATTCCTCCCGGTCGACTATGCCATTGTCCACCAGGAATTGACCCCATAAAAAATCGCTGTCTCCAGCGATCAGGGTGTTGTCGAGGTCAAAGATGGCGAGGCTCAAGCGAGATCTCCAGTGGCGGATTCAAGGAACGGCTATTGTACCTGTTGAGGATGGATAGCTGTACCAGGAGGGTGGTGAATTCTTGATACGATGTATAGGTTATGGAAGAATGGATCAATATGAAAAAAACGGTGTTTGCAAGTGATTGATTCGCAAGGGTTCAGGCCTAATGTCGGTATAATCCTGACCAATGGCTCCGGGCGTGTGTTCTGGGCCAAGCGTAGAGGTCAGGATGCCTGGCAGTTTCCGCAGGGTGGAATCTCGGAAAAAGAGACCCCTGAGGAGGCCATGTTTCGCGAATTATTTGAAGAGACCGGATTGCAACCCGAGCACGTCGAAATCATGGGGCAGACCCAGCGTTGGTTACGTTATCGACTGCCTAAACGCATGATACGCCGTCATTCCCAACCATTATGTATCGGTCAGAAGCAGCGTTGGTTTTTGCTGCGCCTGGTGGGGGATGAGCATTGCTTTAAACTGGATGCCACTGAAAAGCCCGAATTCGATGGCTGGCGTTGGGTGGATTACTGGCATCCGGTGAGTGAAGTTGTATTTTTCAAGAGGAAGGTCTATCAGCGGGCCCTGGACGAACTGGCACCGTTGATGTTTCCTGATCTGGACATGGAAGCCGAGTTAAATAGCGGTTTGCCAAAGGGGCAGTAACATAATAATTAAACCATCTGGAGGATGGCGCAACCTGCATAGCCTGCTATGTCAGGGGGCACCCGACTATGCTTGATATATTGCGTAGAATCGTACAGGACGTTAGTACGGCAAAGGATCTGAATGAGGCCCTCGAAGTTATCGTCAACGGGGTCCAGGAAGTTTTAAAGGTCGATGTCTGTTCGGTCTATCAGGCCCTGCCTGATCATTCCGAGTTGTTGCTCCGGGCAACGGTTGGACTGAATCCCGAGTGTGTCGATCATACCCGTCTGAGTTATTCTGAAGGCCTGGTCGGCCTGGTGGCCGAACGTGCCGAGCCAGTCAATATCGATGATGCATCCCAGCATCCACGCTACAAATACATTTCTGAGATTGGTGAAGAGACCTATCACGCCTTTCTGGGTGTGCCGATCATCCATCAGCGCAAGCTACAGGGCGTACTGGTCGTTCAGGACCGTATCAATGAAAAATTTACCGAAGAGCACCTGACCCTGCTGGTCACCCTCGCTGCCCAGGTAGCCGGAGCCATTAGTCATGCCAATGCCACCAATGGCATGAATGTGACACCAAAAAACCAGATCTCATCCGTGGATCTGAATCTGCCCGGGGTGTCGGGTTCGCCCGGGGTGGCCGTGGGTACCGCAGCCGTGATGTTCCAGCAGTCGAGACTGGATAGTGTTCCTGATCGTATGCCGACCCTGCCTGAGGCAGAGATTGAGCTATTTGAAAACGCGGTCAATGAGGTTAAGCAGGAGCTGGAAGATATCAAGGAACGTCTGGGTGATCGTTTGCCGCCTGAAGAACGATTACTCTTTGATGCCTACATACTGATGCTGTCCAGCGATACGATTATCGATGGTACGACCAAGCGCATCATGCAGGGTAACTGGGCACCGGGGGCACTGCGCGACACGATCAAGGAAAATGTTAGGGTCTTTGAGGAGATGGCTGACCCTTATCTGCGAGAGCGTGCCGTTGATCTCAGGGACATCGGTGAACGTATCCTCCTCAGATTGCAGGAAGTTCAGGAACACCGTACGGGGTTTCCGCAACGAACCATCCTGGTGGGTGAAGAGATCACCGCTACACAGCTGGTCGAGGTGCCTGCAGAGGCCTTGGCGGGGGTGGTTTCGGCAAAAGGCACCGGTTCTTCGCATGTGGCCATACTGGCGCGTGCCATGGGTATTCCAACCGTCATGGGGGTGTCGGATCTTCCAGTCGAGCGCATGGAGGGCCGTGAAGTCATCGTTGATGGTTATCAGGGCAAGATCTATCTTCAGCCCAGTGATGCCATACGTAAAGAGTATATGCGCCTCTTTGAAGAGGAGCAGGAGCTCTCTGAAAACCTCAAGGATATGGCGGACCAGGATGCCATTACACCGGATGGGGTTACTATACCGGTCTATGTCAATGGTGGTCTGATTTCTGATCTTGCCCCCTCGCTTGAGTCGGGTGCGGATGGTGTTGGGCTGTATCGAACCGAAATCCCCTTCATGATCAGGGATCGTTTTCCCGGTGAGCAGGAGCAGCAATTACTCTATCGACAGATACTGTCAGCCTTTTCGCCTCGACCGGTCACCTTGCGCACCCTGGATGTGGGCGGGGATAAGGCCCTGCCATATTTTCAATTTGAAGAAGACAACCCTTTCCTGGGCTGGCGTGGGATTCGCATTACCCTGGATCATCCGGAAATCTTTCTAACCCAGCTACGCGCGATGATGCTGGGTAGCGAGGGCCTGGATAACCTGAATATTCTCCTGCCCATGGTGGGGTCGGTGGCCGAGGTTGATGAGACCTTTCAGCTGATCGATCAGGCCTATGAGGAACTTAGTGACGATGGTTTTCGACTGTCTTATCCTCGGGTCGGTGTCATGGTTGAGGTGCCTTCGGCCGTCTACCTGGTGCCACAACTGGCTCGTCGGGTTGATTTCCTGAGTGTTGGCACCAATGATCTCATACAGTACCTGCTGGCCGTTGATAGAAATAATGCCCGCGTTGCGGACCTCTATGACATGTTGCACCCCTCGGTACTAAGGGCCCTGGAATTGATTCAGAAGGGGGCCAGGGAGGCCGGCAAGCCGGTGAGTATCTGTGGTGAGATGGCGGCTGACCCCGAGGCGGTCATATTGTTACTGGGCATGGACTATGACAGTCTGAGCGTGAGTATTGCCGCCATTCCACGTATCAAATGGGTCATTAGAAGCATTGAGCATGCAAGGGCCAGGGATCTTTATCTCAAGGCCGTGGAAATGGAAGATCCTGCCGAGATTCGCGCCCTGTTACAGAAGACACTGCTGGATGCCGGTCTGGGTGGCCTGGTGCGTCCTGGTAAGTCCTAGTCTTAATGAGCCTATTTGGGGCGTCGTTTTCTCAATCATTTTAACCGGATTCACCATCCGCTGGTGGTAGGTAAGGGCATATACAGTACGCCTCATTCCATCAATAAAACCCCAGAATGTTATAGATTCGATCTTCCCAAAGGGAGGATGAGGGGGGGTTAAAACGGCCGAACGATGACCAGTATGACGATCAGAACGAGGAAAACTAGCGGCACTTCGTTAAACCAGCGAAACCAGACATGGGAGTGCGGGTTTGGTCCATTGCGAAATGCCCTGACCAGATGGCCGCACCAGAAGTGGAAGACGACGAGTGGAACGACGAGTGCCAGCTTGGCGTGCATCCAGCCCTGTGTCTTGAAGCCGTCCCAGTAACCAAACAGCATGATTAAACCCAGGACGACCGTGAGCACGGCCCAGGGGGTCACGAAGAGGTAGAGCTTTCGCTCCATGATCTCCAGGCGTTGCCGCGTGGCAGCGTCTTCCGACATGGCGTGATGGACGAAGAGCCGGGGCAGGTAAAAAAGACCTGCGTACCAGGAAACCAGAAAGATGATATGAAAGCTCTTGAGCCAGGGGTAAGCTGCGGCCATGGTTATCCCTTTTTCAGCATTTGTTGGATGGTCTGTTCGAGTTTGACCATATTGAGCACACCGATCTTTTTATAAACAATGTGACCCTCGGGAGAGATCAGGAACGAGGTGGGGGTGAGTTTGACATCGCCAAAGGCCCTGGCTGCAGAACCATCAAGATCTATGGCAATGGTATAGGGAAGCTGACGCTTTTTTTGTAAGGCCATAACCTGGTTAGGTGGGTCGTAGGACATGGCAATACCGATGATTTCCAGTCCCTGGTCGTTGAGCCGGTTATAAAGATCGACCAGATGGGGTTGTTCTTCCAGACATCCGGGGCAGGTCGTAGCCCAGAAGGTGACAATAACTGGCCTGCCATGGAGTTCAGAGAGCCTGATCTTGCGGCCATCGATAGACTGCAGTTTGGCATCTGGGGCCGCCTGAGTCAGCACGCTGGGTGATAGCCAGAGCCCTGCCGCAGCCAGGACGACGACGGCCAGGAACGATATTATGAGGATGTCTTTTTTCTTCATGGGACAGGAGTCAGTCAGTGAGCGCTCATACTAGCCTGAATGAGGCGGTTTGTGGAGGACTCTCTGTAATCAGTATCGATAGGATGCCTCGATCTTGTCTCGAGTCAGGATCCCGTAAATTCTGTGTATGGCAGGCGCGGTCATTCTTTGTACATAAAGCGCCTCGGCCTGCTCCCTTTGTAGCTGTTCCATGGCCTCGTGTAATGTCGCGTTCAGGTCGATGGCGGCTGGTTGCAGACGGGTGGCCGGGATCGAAAGCAGGTTGATATCGGTCTCGTCATCCTGGTCGGGCTCGTTGATATACCTGGCCAGGTCGACTGCGGGCATGATGGCGATTACCTGGTCTTCTTCCTTGATTAGTATCCATTCTGGTTCTTCTCTGAGAACCTCTTCAACCTGAGTCTTGCTGATAATGTTATCCAGCTGAATGAAATGGCGCTCCATGGCACTGGCCACTCCCACTCGATGCAGGGCCTGCGTGACGGGATCGTTACGGTAATCGAGCCCCCTGGCCCTGAGCAGGGTGATGAAGATAGAGGCCTTGCCAAATACCTCACTGTTGGTGAGTCCGGCGGTAATAATCGCAAGCATCCCGGGAAGAATGATATGGGGATTACTGGTGAGCTCCATCATGGCGGTCAGGGCTGCCAGCGGTGCCTGAAGGGTTGCGCCCATCATGGCCCCCAGCCCAAGCAGGGCATAGAAGCCACTGCTGGAGGCTGTTTCAGGAAACCACATCACGGCCAACGTGCCGAGAACCCCCCCCATGGTGGCTCCGATGACCAGGGTGGGGCCAATCAGTCCTCCGGGGATGCCAAGACCAACGACCGCCGCAGAGGCAAAGAGTTTAAACAGGCTGATGCCCAGCAAGATGCCCAGGGCTAATTCGCCAGCCAGGGCGCCATTCAGCGTGTCATAACCCATGCCCATGATCTCAGGAAAAACCAGGGCGCAAAGGCCTGTGATGAGTCCGGCCAGGGTGGTGCGTAGCCAGAAGCTGATTGATTTTGTGTATGTGGCGATTTGTTGCAGGGTAGTGAGAAATGCGCTGGAGGTGAGTCCGATGATCAGCCCCAGGATGATGACGATTACCATCTCCCAAAGTGATTCCAGTGGCGTGGCATGGACAATAATCACGGGGGTGTTGCCAAAGATGAGTATGGAGACGGCATCGGCACTAACGGCGGCGAGAATGATTGGCGTGAAACTGACCAGCGTGTAATCCAGCATGATCACTTCCAGGGCAAATACGACACCTGCAAGGGGCGTGTTAAATGAAGCCGAAATCGCCGCGGCAGTACCGCAACCTACCAGGGTACGAATGGTATTATTAGGAAGATTAAGCTGCTGGCCCAGCAAGCTGCCGCTGGAGGCACCCAGGTGAACGGCGGGACCTTCGCGCCCAACGGAGTGACCGGTAATGATCGCAATACTACCACCCAGAAACTGCATAAGCGTACTTCGAATTGACAGGTAGCCCTGGTGATAGGCCATGCGTTCCATGACATGAACGACTCCCACGATGTGGTTGCCACGGGCAAAAAAGTGAAATAGCAGACCTATGGCAAGGCCGCCGCTGACTGGGAGCAGAATCCGTATCAGGGGTGGCAGTTGCTCATAATTTTCCATGCCACTGCCTGGTAGCAGGCTGGTCTGGGCATATTCAATGACCCAACGAAAGGCAGAGATGGTAAGTCCGGCAAGGATACCAGTCAGAATCCCTAGTATAGCCAGCTGTAGCAGGGCATCGGCCCTGGAAAGCCTTAGCTGTTGCCTTTCAAGCAGTGAGCTAAGTTTTCCTAATGTTCGGTTGATCCATTTCATGGTCTGCTATTATGCCAGACCTGTGAATGCCGTCGGTCATGTGAATGTGAAAAGCTTTGTCATTTCACACGGGTCGATCAAACTGTATGATTAGCGGCCTGGTATAAGGCCTTTGGAGAGTTATCGGTGATCAAGGTTGGAATAGTTGGTGCAACAGGTTATACGGGAGTGGAACTGCTGCGTCTGCTGGTACCTCATCCCGAGGTAGAGGTAACGGTTGTTACTTCTCGTAAAGAGGCGGGACGTCGTGTGGATGATCTGTTTCCCAATCTACGCGGTTATATCTCACAGGAATTCTCCATTCCCGATAATGCCCCCCTGAATGAGTGTGACCTGGTATTTTTTGCGACACCGAATGGCACCGCCATGAAACTGGTGCCCGGCTTGCTTGAACAGGGTGTGCGGGTGATCGATCTGGCTGCCGATTTTCGTATCAAGGATACCGAGGTCTGGTCCGACTGGTATGGTCTCGAACACGCCTGTCCTGAACTGCTGGCGGAAGCCGTGTATGGTTTACCTGAGCTCAATCGGGCAGCCATCAGCCAGGCCCGCCTGATTGCCAACCCCGGTTGTTATCCGACGGCCACCACGTTGGGGCTGCTACCCCTTGTTCGTGAGGATGGCCTGATTGATCGCAGTCATATTATTGCCGATTGTAAATCCGGGGTCAGCGGCGCGGGGCGCAAGGCGCAGGTAGGTACCCTGTTTAGCGAGGCTGAAGAAAACTTCAAGGCCTATGGTGTAGCAGGACATCGTCATTTACCCGAGATTCGCCAGACGATGGAGCTAGCGACAGGAGAGCCCGTTGGGCTGACTTTTGTGCCACACCTGACGCCAATGATTCGTGGTATTCATGCCACGCTTTATCTGCGTTTGCAGAAACGGGAAATTGATCTACAGGCCCTGTTTGAGGAGGCTTATGCCTCCGAGCCCTTTGTCGATGTCTTGCCAGAAGGATTTCATCCCGAAACTCGAAGTGTACGTGGAGGGAATACCTGCCGGATTGCAGTGCACAGGCCCCAGGGTGGGGACACGGCAGTGGTCCTGTCGGTGATTGATAATCTCGTCAAGGGTGCTGCTGGGCAGGCGGTTCAGAACATGAATATTATGTTTGGCCTGAATGAGAAGCTCGGCCTTTCACTGCCTGCCCTGTTACCCTGAGCCTGTTAAGCATGGGACTGAAAAAGATATTCGAGCCTTCGCACACGGGCATCTATCACATCAAACAACATGACCCGGTGCGTAAATACATGATCCAGGCGGTCGTGATCGGTATCGTGATATTGCTAGGGTGGTTCCTGTTTCAGCTGGGCTTTCGCCTGAGTGGTTTTGAAGAACTCGCAGCTGAGACCAATATCAAGGACCTTCAGGAACGGGTGATCTTCCTGGAGGCAGAAAATCGTCGCCTGAGTGACGAGGCCTCTTATCAGGGGCGGGCGAGTGAAATCGAGCACCGTGCACTGGAAGAGGTTCGAGCAGCGCTGGAGTCCAGGGAGGCAGAGTTGCTGAGCCTGAAAGAGGAGCTGGCCTTTTATCGAAGCATAGTTTCTCCCTCAGCAATGAGACCTGGCTTGCATATTCAGAGCTTGCAGCTGGAAAAAGGCGAGGCAAAAGGTGAATATCGCTATAAACTGGTATTGACGTTAGTCAGAGGCACACGAGCTGCAAGGGGCTCGGTGGTTCTGGAAATCAAAGGCCTACAGAATGATAAGCCGAAAAATATAACGGTGGCCCAGGATAACGGGAATCAGAAGTTTTCATTTCGTTATTTCCAGCGCATGGAGGGAACCCTGGTTCTGCCCAAGGGGTTTGTACCCCAGCAGATCAGTGTCTCAGCGCGACCTACTACCAAGAAAATGGAACCTGTTGATAAGGTCTTTGACTGGCAGGATATTTCAGATTCAGGAGAGAGTTAAATGTTGTTTGGCAAGAACAAGAAGGTTAATTCCACGCGGATTGAGACCCTTGTAGGAAAGAATACCTGTGTGACCGGTGATCTGACATTTACGGGTGGTCTGCATGTTGAGGGTAAGATAGAAGGTAGTGTTCAGGCAGGGGATGAGAGCTCAGTACTGATACTCAGTGAAGATGGCCTGATTAAAGGTGATGTTCATGTGCCCAATATGGTATTGAATGGCCAGATTGAGGGCGATGTCTATTCCTCTGATCACGTGGAACTTGCGCCCAGGGCCAGAATTACCGGTAACGTTTATTATAATCTGATCGAGATGTCGATGGGGGCCACACTCAATGGAAACCTCATTCACCAGCAGGGCGGCAAACCTAAACTCGAGTTCAAGGAAGAAGAGCGCAAGTCGGGACAGGATAAAGACGCCGGTGAACCTGTAGTGGCATCAGAGGAGAAGGAACAGAAAACCGAGACCGGGAAACAGGGGACATCCAGGGCGAGCGGGGCTAAAACCGCAGCGTCAGCGAGGAATTCTTGACCTGTTTACTGGGTAAGTGGTACGTTCCCCCTAATTATTCAGTTTTGGAGTAACCCAACATGACAGAAGCTGCAACTGCAACTGAAGACCTGGTGATATTTACCGATGCTGCTGCATTGAAGGTCAAGGGTCTTATCGAAGAGGAAAGTAACCCCAACCTGAAACTGCGCGTTTTCGTCAGTGGCGGCGGTTGCTCTGGTTTCCAGTATGGTTTTACCTTTGATGAGAGTATCAATGACGGTGATACCGTGGTTGAAAAAGAGGGTGTGACCCTGCTGGTGGATCCCATGAGTTTCCAGTACCTGTCGGGTGCTGAAATTGATTATACCGAGGGGCTTGAGGGTGCTCAGTTCGTGATCCGTAATCCTAATGCAGTCACCACCTGTGGTTGCGGCTCTTCATTTTCACCCGCTTAACACC
This sequence comes from Thiotrichales bacterium, assembly GCA_024762895.1. Classification (GTDB taxonomy): domain Bacteria; phylum Pseudomonadota; class Gammaproteobacteria; order J044; family J044; genus JANTGN01. The sequence goes on along the minus strand of JANTGN010000051.1, from coordinate 4,959 downwards.
AATTGCACACAGGTTTAATTAAAAGGGCCCGATGGGCCCTTTTTTATGCCGAATAGATTCCACCAAGTATGACCAGGTGTTCAGCACCGGTCACGCTGGGCAGGTTTCCAGGATGTCCTCTCAGGGTCTGTCGGGCCAGCCATGCGAATGCGATGGCCTCAACCTGGTCGGGTGGAATGCCAAGTGTTTCTGTGGTCTCAATGGTGACCTCGGGTAACTGGGCCTGAAGTCGTTGCATGAGGTGTGAGTTGAATGCGCCACCACCACATACGTAGAGACCAGCGGTGTCCGCAGCATGCTCTCGAATAGCAATCGCTATGCTGGATGCAGTCAGTTCAGCCAGGGTGCTTTGTATATCGGTCTCGGTGATCATGGGGTCCTGAAGTTGCAGATCCATCCAGTCGAGATTGAAGTATTCCCGGCCTGTGCTTTTAGGTGGAGACTGATGAAAATAAGGATCTTCCAGCAGGGCCTGTAGAAGATCGTCGCGAATTTGGCCGCTCGCAGCCCATGCCCCATCCTTATCGTAGTCTTCACCCCGGTGCTCCTGTATCCACAGGTCCATCAATATGTTCCCTGGCCCAGTATCAAAACCGGTCACGGGCTGGTTATTGGCCAACCGTGTAATGTTGGCGATGCCACCAATGTTTAGAATTACTCTATTCTCGGTTGGCGAATAGAAGATATCCTGATGAAAGGCGGGAACGAGGGGAGCCCCCTGGCCTCCGGCAGCGATATCTCTGCGCCGAAAATCCGCAACAACAGCGATTCCGGTGAGTTCTGCGATACGATTGGGGTCGCCCAGTTGTATGGAAAAAGCCGGGTTTTGTTCCGGGGCGTGTCGAACGGTCTGTCCATGACAGCCGATAGCCATGATATCGCTGGCTGCCAGCTGATGGCCTTCCAATATAGACAGGACGGCCTCTGCGTAGGTCCGACCCAATTCTGCATCTATGTGTCCAACTTCATCCAGGCCACCATGCCAGTCGGGCTGCATGAGTTCCAGCAGGCGCTCTCTTAATATTTGACTGTAGGGGTGAAAGGACCAGGCCAGTATCCTGGGTGGGCGATAAGAGAAATCGACGGCAACACAATCAACACCATCCAGGCTGGTCCCGGACATGATGCCAATGAATATCTCGCTCATGGCCGCGGGGTGTTAATTGGAGCTGATGTCTCGAGCATCGGCGATAGCGACGCTGCGGTAGAGATCCAGCTGGCTCATCAGTGGCTCACTCTGGGAGTTGAAGTCAGCCATATATTTTTTGGGTAGCGGTTCCGCGGCAGGTAATTTGACTGTCAGTGGATTCCTGTGTACCCCGTTGACGCGAAACTCATAATGCAGGTGCGGCCCGGTTGCCAGACCAGACATGCCGACATAACCGATTGTTTGCCCCTGTTTGACGCGACTGCCTACCCGAAGCTTGCGGTTGAATGAGTTCAGGTGTCCATAGAGGGTGCTGTAGCGTGACCCATGCTGGATGATGACGACTCGCCCATACCCCCCTTTTCGGCCTTTGAAAATGATCTTGCCGTCCCCCGCAGATTTAACCGGTGTCCCTTTTGGGGCGGCATAGTCGACGCCCTTATGGGCGCGAATCTTATTCAGTATGGGATGTTTTCTTCCGGTGCTGAATCGTGAGCTGATACGAGTGAAATTGACCGGGGTACGCAAAAAGGCCTTACGCATACTGCGTCCGTCGGGGCTGTAATATCCCGCATCACCATCAGGCATCTGGTATCGAATGGCCCTGAAGCTATGCCCCTGGTTGTTAAACTCGGCCGCGATAATGGCCCCGTTGCCAATCTTTTCTCCTTCTCTGAACAGTTCTTCATAGATGACGGTGAAGCTGTCGCCCGTACGTATGTCCAGAGCAAAGTCTATATCCCAGCCAAAGATGCCAGCCAGTTCCATGGTGATATTGTCAGAGAGCCCGGCCTTGCGACCCGCCATGAAGAGTGAGTCTTTTATGATTGCGCTTGCACGGTTTCGGCGTTTTTCAACCGGTCGCTTGATAAGTTCAGCCTGGTAACCGTTATCGATACGCGAAACCCGCAGCATCTCCTGATCATTGGGTTCGTATATGAGCTCCTGGAGCTGGTTGTTTTCTTTCAGGACCCTGACGGTTTGGCCGGGGTAGATTGATTTTAGAGTGTCGGAGGCTGTCTGGTCCTTCAGGATAGGTTTGAGCTGGCTGTGGATCTCAAGCTTGCTGAAAATGCTGGATAAGCTGTCACCGGATTTAACGGTATGGCTTGCCCAGTTGTCGGCCTTTATCTCTGCCTCGGGTATTTCTTCTGGAACAGGCCGTAACTCATATTCCGTGCTGCTTTGTCTGGCTGGGAGTGGAATTGTCTGGCGCACCCGTGTGCTTGGAGCGCTATTTTGGGTATCATGCTCGACCGTTTGGGGTGATTCCTGTGCCGGTGCCTGGGGTGAGGGCGCGGAGATAAGATACAGCAGCACACCAATGGATACCGTAACAACGACACTAGTGACAAATAGTACGCGTTTTGTGCCAGACCGGGGTCTGTCATCACTCGCAGACTTATAGTCTCGGTTTAAGATTGTTTGGTAATCCACGGAATATCATCCAGTTTTTTCTAAACTTAGCCTTCAGAACTGGGCGGGTCAACACCTCGGTGAGCATTTTGCCCGTATTGAAGCCTGTATTTCCAGTTTTTGGAGCATATTGGGACTATTTTATTCCCTGTACTGTGATTAGGCGAACGAGTGGGTTTATGACAACACTGCAACATTCATTGGAACTCATACGACGTGGTGCTGAAGAAGTGCTGGTTGAGGATGAGTTGGTTAAAAAGCTAAAGCAGGGGCGGCCGCTGCGGGTGAAAGCCGGTTTTGACCCGACCGCACCCGATCTGCATCTGGGGCATACGGTACTGATTAATAAACTAAGACAGTTTCAGGAGCTGGGACATGAGATTCAGTTCCTGATCGGTGATTTCACTGGCATGATCGGAGATCCAACGGGAAAGAGTGTGACCCGCCCCCCGCTGACCCAGGAAGAGGTCAAGGAAAATGCAGAGACCTATTGCGAGCAGGTGTTCAAGATTCTCGATCCTAAAAAAACGAAGGTTGTATTTAATTCCGAATGGATGGGGAAAATGGATGCGGCTGGGCTCATTCAGCTTGCCGGCAAGCAGACGGTGGCCCGAATGCTGGAGCGCGATGATTTTAGTAAGCGCTATAAAGGTGGACAGCCCATCGCAATACACGAATTTTTATATCCCCTGATCCAGGGTCATGATTCCGTGGCCATGCGGGCGGATATTGAATTGGGTGGCACAGATCAGAAGTTTAATCTGCTCATGGGACGACATCTTCAGGATAATAATGGTCAGGAACCTCAGGTTGTCATCACCATGCCATTGCTTGAAGGGCTGGACGGGGTGCAGAAGATGTCCAAGTCACTGGGTAATTATATTGGTATCACTGATCCGGCCAACGAGATGTTCGGCAAGATCATGTCCATATCCGATGAACTGATGTGGCGCTACTTTGAGCTCCTGAGTTTCCGGGCCATGGATGAGATCCATCAGTTCCGAAAGGAAATTGATGAGGGATTGAATCCTCGTGATGTCAAATTCCGGCTGGCTGAAGAGCTGGTGGAGCGATTCCATGACCGGGCGGCTGCGGTATGCGCACGTGAGGCATTTATAGCGCGCTTCCAGAAAGGGGCAATGCCTGATGACATGCCTGAAGTGAGTGTGTCGGCACAGGATAATGTGCTTGCTATCGCCCAGTTACTGAGAGAGGCCGGGCTGGTGCAAAGTAGCTCCGAAGGGATGCGTATGGTCAGGCAGGGCGCGGTCAAGATCGATGGAGAAAAGGTCTCCGATACAGGGCTTGAGATTGCATCAGGTACCACCCATATCTACCAGGTAGGTAAACGGCGTTTTGCCCGCGTAACAATTTTGTAAGAAAAGGCTTGACCCAGGTTAGAGGACGTCTATAATACGCGCCCTCGCTAAGGGAACGGCGACATCGAAAAGGATGAATTTCAGGGCTTTCGGTCAGAAATTCATCTTCGGTGAAAGAGGTGTAAATTAGGGGTTGACGATTCATAAAGACTCTTTATAATGCGCGCCTCGCTTGAGCAACTTCGGTTGCAGCAAGCAGGTCGGGGTTGACTCTTTGGTTAGTCCAAGTCATACTTGACCGTCTTCGCTGAATGAATGTCAGCGACGCTTTTTAACAATATGTGATCAAGTAATTTGTGCGGATGCTTGCGTCGGTGAATGTCAATGACAGTCATACGATGTGAGTAATCACCAGTCGATTTATTTCGATTAATTCAATGATTGCTCTTCATCAAAAGTAATACCCGTAGCTTCGGCTACAAAAAGCTTTAAACTGAAGAGTTTGATCATGGCTCAGATTGAACGCTGGCGGCATGCTTAACACATGCAAGTCGAACGGTAACAGGTGGAAGCTTGCTTCTGCGCTGACGAGTGGCGGACGGGTGAGTAACGCGTGGGAATCTGCCTAGTAGTGGGGGACAACCCGAGGAAACTCGGGCTAATACCGCATACGCCCTACGGGGGAAAAGGGGCCTCTCCTTGGAAGCTCTTGCTATTAGATGAGCCCGCGTTGGATTAGCTTGTTGGTGGGGTAATGGCCTACCAAGGCAACGATCCATAGCTGGTCTGAGAGGACGATCAGCCACACTGGGACTGAGACACGGCCCAGACTCCTACGGGAGGCAGCAGTGGGGAATATTGGACAATGGGGGAAACCCTGATCCAGCAATGCCGCGTGTGTGAAGAAGGCCTGCGGGTTGTAAAGCACTTTCAATTGGGAAGAAAAGCTGAAGGTTAATAACCTTCGGTCTTGACGTTATCTTTAGAAGAAGCACCGGCTAACTCCGTGCCAGCAGCCGCGGTAATACGGAGGGTGCAAGCGTTAATCGGAATTACTGGGCGTAAAGCGCGCGTAGG
>JANTGN010000050.1 GCA_024762895.1 Thiotrichales bacterium | reverse complement strand
ATCGCCAAGGTTCCCGGCACCGTTACCTATAGCCTGATTACCACCCCGGATCTGCTGATCTTCGAGGCCGATGAGTTGATTGGGAAGCAGGTTGCCTCTGCCGCTCCCCCAAGCCTGGGTATGTTGCGTTTGCAGGAGATGTTTTCCAATCCCCTCAGGGAGCCCGTAATCAAGGAAAGTCCGAGTGCGGAAAAGGCCATCAAGATGCTGGAGAGTGGGCAGGTCGTTGCCGCCATGGTTCCTACACCGTTACTGAACAACTATCCGGACTTTAACGTCGTGGCCACGACCCAACCGGCCCCTCATGTGACATTCTCCGTAGCCCCGGGCGTTTCTGCCGAGAACCGTGAAAAATTGAAAAAGGCGCTCCTTGAGGCGGGAAATACGAAGGCAGGCCAACAGGTGCTAGCTGATATTAATTTCCCTGCCCTGGAAGCTGCAGACCCCAGACAATACCAGGGATATGAAAAGCTTCTGATGAACACCTGGGGCTTTTGATCATTCACTGCTGCCTGATGACTAAACTGAAATGAAATGGCGGCACTGTAGGTTTTCGATTATATTCATTTTAAATAATTGATAAGAGAAGCCCACATGCAGCTTTTTGCCCAGAAAAATTGTGCCCTGTCAGATACGGTCAGAATTGCCCTGCATCTCAAGGAGATCAATTATGACGTCCTGCCCATCGAAAAACTCTATGACGAACTATCTCATCCACTTCCTGCTCATCAGGTAATTGCCAAACAACACATTACCCCGGTCATTCATGACAATAATCGAATTTATATCCAGTCCCACGCCATCCTGGAATACCTGGATGAGGCCTATCCCGAGCCACCCCTCTTAATTGGTATGGCCCGTGATCGAATCCAGACACGCGCCCTGATGGAAATCATCACGACGGATATGCAGCCCCTGGTGGGTATGCGCGCCACACAGTACTTATTCGAGCATGATGGCATTGATACCGTGGCCTGGAGGGCCTATTGGCTCAAACAGGGTTTTGAGTTACTGGAGGCTCTGCTGTTTAACAACCCTGCCACGGGGAAATACTGCCATGGCGACACCGTAACGCTGGCTGACCTTTACCTGGCACCTCAGATCTGGTCGGCTCAGAGTGAGGATATTGACCTGGATGAGTATCCCACGGTGATGGACATTTATGAACATTGCATGAAACTCACTGCCTTTGCCGATGTTGCTCTGGATGTAGATCAGGCCTCGGACTGATAGGCCTCGGGCCTGAACCTGGGCGTGCATATCGCATAAAAAATCAGGTCCGCCGGACCGGTATTACGAATGGACTGTCTGACTCCTGCAGGAATAATGACGACATCACCTTGCCCTACCTCCCTTGCCGGTGCACCCTCAAGATAGACCAAGCCCTGCCCCTGAACAATCAGATAACGTTCTTCAATACCATCCAGCCAGTGTGGCTGGGTATGTACACCAGGTGGAACCCTCGCCCGGGCTATCGAACAGGCCGCATCATCGGCATGATTCCAGTTCTCCGTTATGAAACAACCCTCTTCAAAATAATATTCTGTCTTATCGGCGTAACTTGATATGGCTGGTTTTTTCATGCCTCGACCTGCTCCAATGATCAGAATTTATTCCAGTTAAACTGGCTCACGACAATATTCAATAGTCATACGGACTGCCAGATACCGCTATATCAATCCCCTGTGCTGCTAATGGAATCTTGTCGTACTCGATGCAGTCGCTAGAATACCCACTATGCATTGAAGGAGAAAACTATGGCACGCACACCATCCACCATGCTGGAGCTCGGCACCTCGGCCCCGGCATTTACACTGACCGACCCTTCGAGTGGTCGGGAATATTCTCTCAGCGACTTTAGCGGTTCCAAAGCCCTGTTAGTCGCCTTTATCTGCAACCACTGTCCCTATGTCATCCATATCATCAAGGAGTTTGTCTCCCTGACTCACGAATTTGCCGATCAGGGTCTGCAGGTGGTCGCTATTAATTCTAACGATGTCGAAAACTATGCCGATGACAGTCCGGAAAAGATGATCTCGTTCGCTGCAGACCATGGATTTGATTTCCCTTACCTCTATGATGAAACGCAACAGACTGCCAAGGATTATCAGGCCGCATGTACACCGGATTTTTACCTGTTTGATGCCAATCAAAAGCTGGTATGGCGAGGCCAGTTTGATGATGCGCGACCACGTAACGACGAACCCGTTACCGGCAACGATATGCGCGCTGCACTGGAGGCTATTCTTAATGACCAGCCGATCCCATCGGAGCAGAAACCCAGCATGGGCTGTAACATTAAGTGGAAACCGGGCAACGAACCGAGCTATTACGGTTAAAATTCGATCATGGCATCCAGATGGGCGCAGACACTGCGCCCCAGGGATTCCAGGTGGTAACCACCTTCCAGGCTGGAAACGATGCGCCCATCACCATAGGTCTCGGAGACCCTGCACAACTCCCGGGTAACCCAGGCATAATCCTCTTCCGTGAGCATCAGCCCCCCCAGAGGATCATTGCGATGCGCATCAAAGCCGGCCGATATAAACAACCACTCGGGCCTGAACGACGCCAGTGCCGGCAGCCAGTATTGTTCTATCGCCTGCCGGAAGCCACTGCCATCCGTATTGGCCGGCAACGGTACATTCACGACATTGCTCGCCTGGCTATCGAATCCTGTATGCGGATAAAACGGATGCTGGAAACTGGATAGCATGAGGACATCCTCCATATCCTGGAAAATGTCCTCCGTTCCATTGCCGTGGTGCACATCAAAGTCGGCAATGGCGATGCGTCCGGCACCCAGGCTGCGCGCATGTGCAACGCCTACCGCGATGTTATTAAAAATACAAAAACCCATGGCTCGTTTATGCTCGGCATGGTGGCCGGGGGGCCGAACCAGACAAAACGCCCGTCTTAACTCCCCTTCCTGAATCAGTTCCACTGCCTCAACAACGGCCCCGGCCGCCCGCAGGGCCGCGTTCAGCGTAAAAGGTGTCATCTGGGTATCGGGATCGAGGGCCACGCTACCCCTTTCCGGACTCAGTCGGAATATTTCCTCGATATAGTCAGCGTCATGGACGCGTGCCAGCTGGGCCTGAGTGGCTCTGGGGGCGTCCAGGAATCGCATCTCGTAATTGAAACCGTCATGGACAATCTGCCGATCAATAGCAGATATCCTGGCCGGACACTCGGGATGCCCCGAGGCCATATCATGCAATAAACAATCGTGATGGGTAATGATACCGATACTCATTATGGACACCATTCGAGTAATGAATTACGCCCTGGCTCCGAATGCATCGTGCTCACGATTAATAACCGATACAATAAGGGAGTTAGCGGATCGCCGGGGTTCATAGTGAGCACGAATCTTTCTGCATTATTTAATCCTCGCTCGGTTGCCGTCTTTGGCGCAAGCGAGAAAGCGGGAACCCTTGGCCTGCTGATTTTTTCTAATCTTTCGCAATCATCTTTCCAGGGAAACATTTATCCTATCAATCCCGCACACAAAAAAGTCCTGGGGCATACATGCTACGCCTCCATCAAGGACATCAGCAAGAACATCGATCTTGCAGTCATCTGCACACCGTACACGAGTGTAGAAAAGATACTTCAACAATGCGGCAAACAGGGAGTACAGGCGGCCATACTCATGGCCCGCGGTCCCGATAATGATAAGAAACGACGAACATGGGTCAATAAAATCACCCAGGCTGCCCAGAAGGCTGGAATACGCCTGGTAGGCCCCAATGCCATGGGCTTGCTACGGCCTTTGTCGGGGCTCAACGTACTCTATAACCGCAATCAGGTGAAGAGCGGTTCCATCGCCCTGGTTTCACAGTCGGCCGGGCTCTGTGACGCCCTGCTGGACTGGTCACAGGCCCATGGTGTCGGTTACTCGACCGTGATGACCCTGGGCGATGGGGAGGACGTCGGGCTGGGTGAGGTTCTCTATTATCTGGCCCGCGAACCTCGCACACACCTGTTACTGGTTTACCTTGAAGAGATCGACGATGCAGAGTCACTCCTAAATGGACTCAGGCTGGCCGCCGGCCTTAAGCCGGTACTGATATTTACAGGTGGTGCGCCCAGCGACCATTGTACTGAAGCTGCCCTCACCCGCTGTGGGGCGGTATTGCTACGTTCTGTGGATCAGCTTTTCCCTCTGATACGTTTATTGCTTGATAAAAACACTCCTGGTACCGACGAACTAGCAATTATAACCAATGGCATCGGCCCGGATTATCTGGCCGTGCATCTTCTACGCGACTATGGTCTGAACCCGGCCCCTGTTCCCGAGGATCTGCAGAAAAAACTGGTTCGACTATCTCCTCAACCCGTCCGAATGGATCATTCGTTGGTCCTGTCTGCCAGGGCAGATGCCGAACAGATAGAGAAAGCCATCGACCTCCTGGGTACGTCGACACCGCACAGTATCCTGCTGATTATTACCCCTCGGCCCGAGACGCCGGTGGATGACCTGGTAGACAAGCTGGTGGCTTTGGCCCATCGATATTCTCTGTTTCTCTGTCTTATGGGTGAGGCACGTGTCCATGCTGCCCGGCAAAGGCTCCAGGACCAGGGACTCACCGTCTACACAACACCGGCGGAGGCCATTCAGGTCTTCGCCGGTGCAACGGCCTATCGGCGGCTGCATTCACTCGTTCGAGAACTACCCAGGGCCTACGAGCAGCCTATGAAAGACGCCCTGAATTCGATCCGCACTCTGACCGATTCCTGGCTGAGCCAGGACCTGCTACAACCCTCACGTAGTGGCATTCAGAAAATCCTGTCGATGCTTGAGTTGCCCGTGGCGCAACATAGCAGCGTCACCTCACTCAAACAGGCCCTGTCCACTGCCGAGCAAATGGGTTACCCCCTGCTGATCAAGCCCGAGGCACAGACCATTCCCTGTCGGCGCGGCGGCATCTGGCTGAATGACCAGCGTGGGCTAAGGCGACACTACCTCGCCCTGGTAGCTGATCGACAGCGGCATGACCCTAAAACAACCCAGCGCGGCGCCGTGCTGGAAAAGGCAGAGGTCAACCGGCCTGAAAGCTCCAGGATCAGCCTATGTCTGCACAGACACGATCTATGGAAACGCATACTAGAAATCCAGACATCCCATAGCCGGGATATCTGCGCCCTGCTACCGATGAGCCCGTTACAGATAGATGATCTGCTCAGCCACACCGGCCTACCTCAAAACCCCGCATTTAGTGATTTGTTGCTCCGCCTGTCCGCCCTGATCTGTGAAATTCCAGCGATTGAATATCTAGAATTAAACCCAGTCCTGGTCAGTGACTCCTCCCTGTACATTGGAGACAGCTTACTCAGACTGAAACCAGAAAAGCTGGCAACGCCCTATCAACATTTGCTCATCCACCCCTATCCACCTGGCCTGGAAACACGGGAACCGCTCACAGATGACCAGACCCTGCTGATCCGCCCCCTGCGTCCGGATGATGCCGACCAGGCGGACCGTTTTATGGATCATGTGTCCCAGGACTCTCTCTACCAACGGTTTTTACAGCCCCTGCCAGAACTCTCTGATGCCCTGATTACACAACTCACCCTGCTGGATATGCATCATCAACTGGCCCTGGGCGCACTTATAGAACCTGGTGACGAACCCGTTGGTATTGCACGTTATGCGCGTGATGGAGATAACTGTGAATTTTCTATATTAATCAGGGATAAATGGCAGGGTCGAGGCATGGGTAAAAAACTCATGCACCAGCTCATTCAGGCCGCCAGGGCCTACCAGTACCATTCCATCTATGGCGTGGTCTTACCGGATAACCAAGGTATGCTACATCTTGCGCAAACGCTTGGCTTTAGCCAGGAACCAGATGGCGATCTGGGACTCATCCGTATCACGCTGAATCTGACCAGTGATTGACCCATAGCAATGAAGACCTCATAAAGAATTGAGATAATGTTCTGCTAAATCTGAACAACCAACCAGGATACCTGTAGGAGTTTTTAATATGTTCGCAGAACCCCATGACCTTCATCATGAATTCCCAGAGCTCATAGAAAAGATCCGAGAAATGAAAATGGGCAACAACCATTTCTCCAAGCTATTTGATCAATATGATGATGTGGTCAAGGAGCTGCACCGCATCGAGATGGGTATCGAAAACCCGGATGACAACTACGTGGAAACCCTGAAAAAGGAACGCCTGCAGTTGAAAGATGAACTCTATGCCATGCTAAAAGCCTGATTAGTTAATGCCCTGGCCATGAAAACGCCGGCTATAAGCCGGCGTTTTATCGAGTGCGAGAGCGGAGCGCTACATCAGAAATTCCAGTTCAACTGGGCGCTGAGAATATCGACACTAGACTCAAAGTCACCGATCAAGATACCACCCGTGGACTGGTCATCATTGATACCAGTGTCGGGAACGAACAGATGCGCATAACCCACGTCTACCGAAATGTTCTTGGCCGCCTTGACGTTAAAACCCAGTGATACCCAGGTGCGGTCATTACCGGGAATACGTGGCGTCCGGTATTCATCACTGGGGATAGGCGTATTATCGTAGGCCAGCCCCATGCGTAATAACCAGACACTGTTGAAGCGATAATTGGCTCCCATGGAGACCCGGTTTGAATTCTTCCAGTTTTCCTCGGTGGTTGCTGAGGGCTGGTAAGGGTTAGCGAACTCGTAGGTCAGTTCCTTGAAGCGGCTCCAGCGAGTCCAGGTCCAGTCGGCCATGATGGCCCAGTGCCTGGTCACCTCATGATAGCCACTCAGGGAGGTACTTTCCGGAAGGTCTACAGAGGCCGAGGCATCGGTCTCCTGAAAGGCCGGGAAGGCAAAATCGGCTGAGAAATTTGATGGGGCATTAAATTTTGCCGAGCCCTGCAGGTTCTGATTAATGGATGAACGATAGGCAAAACCAACCCGGGTACGGTCATTGGCCTCATAAAGTGCGCCGAAGTTATAACCAAATCCGAGGCCATTGCCATCGACCTCCGAGCGACCGTCTGCATAGGGTGCGCTGGCACCGGAACAAAGTGCCGAGCCACCGCAGATGACGTTATAGTTGAGGTCATTGGTCAATTTGGCGTTCATGTACATGATATTGACGCCCAGTCCCAGGGACCACTTTGGAGCCAGCTTGAAGGCAATTGACGGATTGACGTTGAGGGTCTGCAAGGTGGATTCTATGGCATGATAGCGACCCACCCAATCTTCATCATATTTGGTCGTCAGGCCAAAGGGAGCATTCACACCAATGCCAAACTTGGCGCCATGTTTCAGGTCGGTAGCCCAGTAGAAGTTAGGCACCAGACCCGTCGTTCCACCTTCGGAATCTGGTCCTGTCAGGGGACCGCCAAGGTAGGAAATCGAACCATCATTCGTGAACTTCGTTTTGGCATCGACTACATGCAGCCCAAAGATCAACTGATTACCACTGGGAAGGCGCGTCATACCGGCCGGGTTATAAAAGATAGTAGTAGCATCCTCAGCGATGGCCGAACCACCGGCGTAGGCATTACCCATGCCGGATGCGGACTGTTCGATAATGGCATATCCCGCAGCACTGGCGACGCCACTCACACTGCTCATGCCTATTGCCAGAAGGACTGGCGCTACGCGAAGCCTGGCTCTTTTTTCCATTTTCTCTCCCCTTGCAGACATACGATCACTTATCAGTTTATTGTGGGCCGACGGGTTGTGGTCTGCCGTTATTGTCTATCGCAACATATACCAGTTCGGCCTCTGAGACCTTAACACATTCGGGGGATTTTGCATTACGTTGCGCATAGGCCTCAACCTCCACGGTCATCGAACTACGCCCCACCCGACGAATCTCTGCATAAATACTGATCAGATCACCCACCAGCACCGGCTTTAGAAAAGACAGGGATTTTACCGAGGCCGTGACCACTCGCCCCCTCGCCCTTAATACCGCGGGTATACTGCCGGCAATATCGATCTGAGACATCAACCAGCCACCGAAGATGTCACCACCGGCATTGGTGTGTGCCGGCGTTGCGGGAATCTTAAGTACAGGATCACGACCCTCGGGAAGACCCTGGGTATGGCTCATGATTTATGGGCCTCATACAGTCTTTCTGCCTGCTCCCTGAAGCGCTCCATGATCTTGGCCCGTTTCATCTTCATGGTCGGCGTTAACAGACCATCATCCACCGTCCAGGACTGAAGGGTAACCACCAGTCGACGTACCTGTGCATAGCCGGGAAAATCGGTGAGTTGTGCGGCCATGCGACGTTGCAGGTACTTCTCCACCTTGCGGTCATCAAGGACTGCAGGATCATCCGACTCAACTCCAAGCTCACTAGCTGCCTCTGGCCAGTATTCTTCACTCAATACACAAATCGCTGAAAGAAAAGGTCTGGCCTCACCAAAGATCATCACCTGCTCAAACAGGGGATCCATAGTCACGGCCATTTCCATATCGGCGGGAGACACCTTCTCTCCATTAGCCAGAACGATAATCTCCTTGATACGACCGGTGATAAAGATATGCCCCTTATCATCGATACGCGCCTTATCACCGGAACGTAACCAGCCATCCTGGGTAAAGGCGGCCTGGGTAGCCTCCTCGTTTTTCCAGTAACCCAACATGACGCTGGGGCTACGTGTCAGCAATTCATCATTTTCACCTACCCGGGCCTCTATACCGGGCATCACCGTTCCTATACTGGCTGGCAGGTTGTCTTCCGGACGATTGACGCTGACCACGGGACTGGATTCGGTCATGCCATAGCCCTGCAACAAGGTTAGACCCAGTCCAATAAAGACCTTCGAAACATCCGGCGACAGGGCAGCACCACCACAGATGGCCAGACGCATCCTGCCACCCAGCTTATCCAGGACCTTGGAGGCCACGAGCTTGTTTAAGAGGGGCCAGAGCAATAATTTGGGATGCCAGCCGGCATGGCCCTGTTGATATTCAAAACGACGCCAGCCCACATCAATGGCCAGATGAAATAATTTGCGGGCCAGGGGGGATTTTTTCTCCAGGCCCGCCATGATCTTGCCATAGACCCGCTCGTAGATGCGGGGCACGGAGATCAATACCGTTGGTCGTATGGTCTGAAGATCCTCGCCCAGCTGTGGTATGGAACGCGCATAGGCCACACTGGCGCCGACCATCATGGGCAGGATATAGCCCGCCGTTCGCTCAAGCATATGCGACAGGGGAAGAAAAGACAGGAATTGCTCATCGTCATAGAGGTCGGTACAACTACCGGCGGCATAGGCATTAAACAGGATATTGGTATGACTCAGCATGACGCCCTTGGGTCTGCCGGTAGTGCCCGAGGTATAGACGATAGTGGCCAGTTCATCCCCACCTTCTTCCTGTGTGATGAGCTCCCCGGTGAGGCCAAAGAGCCAGTGATTCAGAGACTCGAGCCGGGGGTCATCAGGTTCATCGTCTTCTTCGATGGTAGAGATACTGATGATGCGCTGCACACTGGGCAGACCATCTCCGGCCTCCTTCAGCCTGCGCCATTGCCGACGACCATCGACAAAGAGGATCCTGACCTGTGCCTGATCGACGATATAGGCCACATTATCCGGTCGGTCGTCGATATAGAGCGGCACGGTGATGAGCCCCAGACCCAGGGCGGCCTGGTCGAATACCACCCATTCACGTGAATTCTTAAGCATCACGCCTACCCGGTCGCCTTTCTCCAGCCCTTCTTTGAGCATGGCGGCCTGCCAGCGAGCGACTTCACTGGCCATTTCTTTCCAGCTGGTCTCCTGCCATTGCTTGCAACCAATATCGTACTGCTGAAAGGCCACCTTGTCCGGGGAAAGCCGCACTCGCTCCCGAAAAAGGGCGCTCATGGTGGGCGCCTTTTCCAGGCTGATCAACCCGGAAGTATCCGACATAAATCCTCCTCTTATTTATTATTTAATATAGTCGCAGCGCCGTAACACTGGAAGGTGCTTCATGGTAGCATTATCACAATGCATGTACTGGCACTATACAACCTAAAGGGCGGCGTAGGTAAAACGGCTGCCAGCGTCAACCTCGCTCATCTTGCCTCCCAGTCGGGTATTCCCACCCTGCTATGGGACCTGGATCCACAGGGGGCCTCCAGCTGGTATTTCGGCAAGGAATCGGGACTCGAAGGCAAGACCAAGGGCCTGATCCGCGGAAAAAGCCCGTTAGCAGAATTCATCCAGCCCACCCCCTTTGAAAATCTGGACATCATTCCTGCCAACCTGGATAACCATACAATTGAGCACTGGCTGAATAAAAGTGAGAAGCCGCATAAACAGCTCAAACGCCTGATCAAACCCCTGCATGAAGACTATTCACTACTTATCTTCGACTGCCCTCCGGGCTATAGCCTGCTGGCAGAGAATATTCTGCATGCCGCCGACATCATTGCCTGCCCGATTATCCCTACCTACCTGTCTATCCGTACCTATGCCCAGATCGTGGCCCACCAGGCCAAAAGCAAGATTCGAGATATCAAGCTCTACCCCTTTCTTTCCATGGTCGACCGAAGAAAGAAGCTGCACCGTGAGCTGGTTGATGATCTGCCACAGATGATCAAGACCCTGCTACCTATCAGTATCCCCTATGCCTCTGCGGTGGAACAGATGGGCGAAAACCAGCTCCCCGTCACGGCATTTGCGGCCTCCAGCCCTGCGGGCATGGCTTATCAGGCGCTGTGGAAGGAGTTAAGCCTCAAGCTCGGCCTGTAGCTCACTTTTGCCCTTGCGTAGCCCATAGGCGGGCACGCAGACCCAGGGTGGTCGTATATCCGGCCTCCTGAAAGCGAATGACACCATTTTCGTCCAGTATGAAACTCGCGGGCACACCTCTGACGCCATATCGTTGAGCCAGCCTCCCTTCGGGGTCCGGCACCACCGGCCAGTCAAGTTGATGTTCATCCAGATAGGCCTGTATATCGGCCGACTGGCCTGACTGCATGGCAATCGTAAGCACCGGCCAGTCTTTTTTGATACTGTTGATGACCCCCTGCTCCAATTTGCAAATTCCACACCAGCTGGCCCAGAAATACAACAGCACCGGGCGTCCCTGGTACTGTTCTAACTGAACAGGACTGCCATCCAGTAAAGCGGCATCCAGTGCCGGGGCTGGTCCTTCAACCATATCCTGTTGCAACCAGGACCTGATCGCCAAATAGACCAGCACAAAGAACAGGATCTCTGCTGTCCAGATTGTAATCTTCTTCCGCCTGCTGAACTTTTTTGCCATAAGCCCTCTGACTGCAACCTGGATACAGGGTTCCTGTAACTTTTAAAAACGCCAGTCTATTGTAACCGCGCCTATTCTACCCAATATGTAAGATGGTGATTGAGTAAACTTTGCTGCTAAAGTTACAGGTACCAATAATCAGAGACCATCGCCTTGAATGTAGAACTAGACCATCCCTATTATGATGCCCGCAAGGCCCCGGAAACCTTGCGCGTACTCAAGGCCGCACCGCATTATAGCGATGAAGAAAAGAAATCCGTCAAAGCGCGTATACGGGAATTACTCACACAACAGAATGCGGTCCTGGTTGCCCATTACTACACCGAGGCCGATCTACAGGAACTGGCCGAAGAAACCGGTGGCTATGTCTCTGACTCACTCGATATGGCCCGCTTTGGGCACGACCATCCTGCCACGACCCTGGTCGTCGCCGGGGTTCGTTTTATGGGCGAAACGGCCAAGATACTGACCCCCGAAAAGCGGGTACTCATGCCCACACTGGAAGCCGAATGCTCACTGGATCTGGGCTGCCCCGCCGGCCCCTTTTCAGAATTCTGTGATGAACACCCGGACCGGGTCGTTGTTGTCTACGCCAATACCAGCTCGGCTGTTAAAGCCCGGGCCGATTACGTGGTGACCTCCAGTATCGCGGTTAAACTAATCCAGCACCTGCACAGGCAGGGCAAAAAGATACTCTGGGCGCCCGATAAACACCTGGGCCACTATATTCAACAGGTCACCGGCGCCGACATGCTACTCTGGAATGCAAGCTGCGTGGTACATGATGAGTTCAAGTTCCGCGGCCTGGGCAAACTCATACAGGAACACCCCGATGCCGCGGTGCTGGTCCATCCCGAATCCCCCGAAGAGGTCATCGAACTGGCAGATGCCGTGGGGTCCACGACGCAACTGATTGAAGCCGCCCATCAGTTACCTAATAAGACACTCATCGTTGCGACCGACAAAGGCATCTTCTACAAGATGCAGCAGGGGATACCAAACAAGACACTAATTCCCGCCCCTACCGGAGGAGCAGGCGGCACCTGCCGCATGTGCGCCCATTGTCCCTGGATGGCCATGAATGGCCTGCATAATCTGCTCGAGGTCCTGGAGACCGGTAAGAACGAGATCCATGTCGAAGAGGCCATTCGAATCAAGGCACTCAAATCCACCCAGCGCATGCTGGACTTTGCCAACAGCCTGAAGATACCGGCAGTCGGCCAAACCGATAGTCTCGACTGAAGTCCGACCGTTTCAATTGACTCAAAGCCTGACTTATGAAATAAGTCGGGTACGGATTCGTAAATACGGCTATCTGGATAAGGTATCCATAATAATTCAGGTACATGAGGGCGCAGGAATGCACCCTACCCCAGGCGATTGAAGAAGGCATGGCGAAAACTAAACCCAAAATAACACTCGACGTGTTTCGCAAGTTAATCGAGACCCTGCCTCCTGCTGAACTCGAAAAACTACCGGCCGAAAAACTGCCCGAGAATATACCCGTAGACCTCGTCGATGAGGCCCCCATCTATTCCCGCAGCGCCCTGGAGAACCTGATCCTCGCCGCTAACTCCTATCATCTACAACGGCGTCTGGACCTGCAGCAACGATATGGAGAAGACGTGCTGGAGGCCATGGATCGCAGAAAGACCATGCTCAATAGCGCCACCCTACGAGTCTTCAAAAACCGGCTAGAAGATATGCAGCAGGTCCGCCAGAGCTGGCACAAGACACGCAACAAAGACAAAAGAGAACTGCTGATCAACAGCATCAAAAATATGCAGGGCCAGGTGCTCGATGTTCGCGCCGAAAACGCACAACTCACCCATGCGGTCAGGCTACTGAAAGAGACCCGCCCCGTACTGAAAGAAGACACGGAGATCCTGGAGTCTTCCGCCAGCGATCTACAAAAGGGCTGCCAGTACATAGAACGGCGTCTTGCCGAGTTCTTCCTGTTGCGACTCGAGGCCCTGAATGCCGAGATGCAGCAACGCTACAAGGAAATCCTGAGTTTCGAAGAAGAATCCGCCATTCTCGATCAGGAAATAGAAAGCCTGAGGTCCAAGCTGGAACGCTCGCAGACGGTCTGGAAGAGGACCCTGCAAAGAAGCAAGGCCAACCACGAGATGGAAGAATTACAGGCCCTGATCTCCACCCTGGTGGCCGAGAGACAGACCAAGGAAGGGGCCATTTCCGAGAATGACCTGACCCTCTGGCTGGATACAATCGTCGACGCCAGTGTACATCCCTTTACCCGAGACCGCGTCAACAACGTCATGGGCATTGCTCGTCGTGCGCTTTTCTACCTGCTGTCTAAATACTGTGCCCAGCAGGAAACCTCAGCCATGCAGATCGCTCGAAACCCTTTCCTGCAGATTGATGCCAAGCAGGCCATCAAATACATGCTCATGTCTGAGCAGTTTATCCTGGACTATTTCTCCAAACGTAAAAGCAAGAATGCAGCCTGGATCAGTGATGCCGCCCAGATCAAGATGGACGATCTGGAGCGACTGGAAAAAGACATCCTGGTTGAACTTAAACGAAGCAGCAAATTCCAGCGCCTCTGATCATTTCTCTAATTACTTTAGATTTTGCATATAACTCTTTGCTTTTTAATGAAAGCCTGCTATGTTTTCTCTTAAATAAGGGAGATGATAATGGCTGATATACACCTCATGCTACCTAAACAGAAAAGACCGGTCTGGTCACCTGCGATGGAGTCACTGGATTTCCAGACCGACCCGATGATGGATATTCCTCTGCTGGGCTTCGTCACCGCAGGCCTTCCGATCGACCTATGCAGTCAGAATGAACAGGTCAGCGTTCCCGGTAATATGGTGCGCAGAAACACCTATGCCCTGCGCGTTCAGGGGCACTCCATGATCGACGATAACATCCAGGATGGCGACATCATCGTGGTGGAGCGTCGTGAGACCGCGGAAAATGGGCAGACCGTGGTGGCCATGATCAATGGTGAACAGGTCACCCTGAAAAAATTCTATGTCGAACGTGAGGGCATCCGCCTGCAACCAGCCAATCCGGATATGGAGCCCATCATCCTGAAAAACGAGGAAATCCAGATCCTGGGTATCGTTACGGGCGTTATCCGCCCGATGGACTAGAACAACTCCATCTCCAGCTCTCGATAGATAAAACTGCCATTGGCACGGTGATTTTCCTGATACAGGCGTACATCTCGCCAGTCATCAAATTCCGCCTGGTCCAGGGCACCGGATAGATCAACATCTTCTTCAATGGCCTGGGTCATAACCTGTCTCAGACGACCGATATACTCCTTAGTCTGCTGCAGCATGGGAAAAGGAGACGTCTGCGCACTTCCATGCCCCGGCACCATGAGACCGACATCCTTTGCGCGCTGTCCCAGCCATTCCATCGCCTCTAGCGCCTGGGCCGAATGGCCATCACCTATAAAGGTCACGCGCTGATTAAAGACCAGGTCCGAAACCCAGATAATGCCATCATCCACCTGATAGACCACCAGATCACCATCGGAATGATGCCTGCCGGCATTGTAGATCTCGAATCGACGCCCACCCAGGGTCAGACTCATGGCCTGATAGGGCTCCAGCGCAAGAGGCTTATCCGGGCCCACGGCCTTGAATCCCTGCATGTCCCTGTCCAGCAGATCCCGTCGATAGGCCACCGAGCCCTCCATTCGTTCACTGAACAGATAATCCTCGATACCGGCATGGGCGATGATCTCAACCTCAGGCA
>JANTGN010000049.1 GCA_024762895.1 Thiotrichales bacterium | reverse complement strand
GGTAGAAGCAACCAAACTGGATTGAAAAAATCGCCATCAAGGCCTGCGTTTGAGAAAGCAGTATATACCGGTCCATAGTTACCAGACGATCAGCCAAATACGCTGGTGAAAAAGGCCTTGGTTTTTTATTCCGGGCGGGTTCTGAGCTCGGTGTCAGGCACTCTATGTAAATAACGCCCTGAGTTTCAGCGACAGAAGCGACATAGTTGATGCCATAATATTTAGCGCATTTTGGGCTGGTAATATAGAAATATAGATCTATCAGATCTCTTTGCCTTTATCTTTGGCAAGGGCCTCCATTAACTTTTCTATTTGGGTATGTCTTTATAGGGTCCTTCAAAGACCCTGGTCCATTAATCACCGGCCCAGGTTGTAAGGTCATAAGTCAGGAAGATGAATTGATTGGCATATTTTGAGTTGGCTTTTCCAATGGTGCTGAATGTGTTCGGGGAAATGGAGAGCATGTTGATGGCTATATGTAAGATGCTTCGACTGGTATGCTTCAAAAAGAGTTTGTCGTTGAAGCTGGTTTCCTGTTCACCCTGTCCTTCAGGATTGCTTCTGGGAAAGAAGCCCGTAGGGTTTTCGCTCATGTCGTAGTTAGGTAAGGCATTGGTTTTAATGCTTCGATGACTCCTGCGTTACTGGTCACGTGTCATATTGATCATGACGGCGTAGCCAGTCCATGTTATTGGGTAGCTCATCTTCATCGCGTCCCTTTGGAGTGAGATCCATATAATGATAGGCAGTATTTAACATATCCAGGCCTCGGGAATAGCATGAATAGGTATGGAATATATCGCCGTTTTCATCTTTGTAGAAAATGCTGATTCCTGGTGCTTCTTCACTGGGAAAATTGGTAATTCTGAAATTGTAAAACATTTCACCTTTATTCAGTTCATCAGGAGTGAATGATACGTGGTAATCACGATTGAAATCGTTGCCTGTTGATGAGACCCATTTGAAACTCCAGCCCATGCGTTTTTTATAGGCATCCAGTATGTCCAGTCCTGCCCTGGAAACGGCCACCAGATTGATGTCTCGGTGGTTAAGGTGAATCACGATGTCATTGAAATTATCGGCCCAGAATGAACAGCTTGGGCATCCCTCAGACCAGTCTGGGCCATACATAAAGTGATACACAATCAGCTGACTTTTTCCTGCAAACAGGTCTGACAGGCTTTCTTTCCCGTCAGGACCATCAAATAAATAGCTGCCCTCTACCTTTACCCAGGGGAGTGTACGCCTTTCTCGGCTTAACTGGTCACGCAGTCGAGTAAACTCTTTCTCGTTTTTTAAATGCTCCCTGCGTGCGTCGAGCCATTCCTCTCTTGAAACTACTCTTGGCTTTAGCATGAACAACCTCCTGTCATTTGCGGATGAAATTACCGATTCAGGAGTGTGGAGTATAGAAGAAACCTGGGTGTTTAATCAGGGAAAAGAACCCGGGGGAATGAAAGTGTGAAAAAGGGGCGCTTTGCGCCCCTTAATAATCAATGCCTGAAATGACGCATCCCGGTAAATACCATGGCCATGTCATGCTCATCCGCGGCTGCGATGACCTCCTCATCACGCATGGAGCCACCGGGCTGGATGACGGCCCTGATACCGGCCTTGTGAGCCGCGTCGATGCCATCCCTGAAGGGGAAGAAGGCATCGGAGGCCATGACGGAACCGTCAACCGTGAGTCCTTCATCGGCGGCCTTGATGCCGGCGATCTTGGCGGAATAGACTCGGCTCATCTGGCCCGCGCCTATGCCTATAGTCTGTAATTCACTGGCATAGACGATGGCATTAGACTTAACGAACTTGGCGACCTGCCAGGCAAACATCAGGTCCTTGATCTGGCCCTCTGTCGGCTGGCGTTTAGAAACCACCTTTAGCCCTGCGATATCGATCATGCCATGGTCCGCATCCTGAACCAGCAGGCCACCATTGACCCGCTTATAATCCAGGCGCAGGTCACATTCATCCCAGGTACCACAGGCCAGCAGGCGAACATTGGGTTTTTGGGCGATGATTCTGATGGCTTCGTCGCTGATCGTCGGGGCGATGATGACCTCTACGAACTGGCGCATGATGATGGCCTCGGCGGTCTGGGGGTCAAGCTCGGCATTAAAGGCGATGATGCCGCCGAATGCCGAGGTAGGATCAGTCTCATATGCATGATCGTAGGCCTCGAGCAGGCTATGCCCCACGGCAACACCACAGGGATTGGCATGTTTGACGATGACACAGGCAGGGGCCTCGAACTGCTTGACGCATTCGAGTGCCGCATCGGTATCCGCGACGTTGTTATAGGACAATGCCTTGCCCTGTATTTGTGTGGCGGTAGAGACCGAGGCCTCACGAGGATTATGCTCGCGATAGAAGGCAGCCTTCTGATGCGGGTTTTCGCCATAGCGCATCTCCTGGACCTTTTCATACTGCAGGTTCAGGGTACGGGGGAACTCGGCCTCAGCCTCGGGGTCGGTTAATCTACCCAGGTAGTTGGCTATCATGCCGTCGTATTTGGCGGTGTGCTCAAAGGCCTTCACGGCCAGGTCAAAGCGCGTGCCATGACTGATACAGCCACCACTGTCCTTCATCTCGTCTTCCACCCGGGCATAGTCATCGGGGTCGACTATGATGGTGACATGGGCATGGTTCTTTGCTGTCGCACGGACCATAGTAGGGCCGCCGATATCGATATTTTCAATGGCCTCCTCCAGGGTGCAGTCCTCACGAGCGACGGTGGCTTCGAAGGGATAAAGATTAACCACGACCAGGTCGATGGGCACGATATCATGCTCTGCCATAACAGCGTCATCGACACCTCGGCGACCCAGGATGCCGCCATGGATACGCGGATGCAGGGTCTTGACTCGGCCATCCATCATCTCGGGAAAGCCGGTATGTTCGGACACCTCGACGACGGGAATGCCATTGTCACTGAGCAATTTGGCTGTTCCACCAGTGGAGAGGATCTCGATGCCGCTATCGTGCAGATGGCGTGCAAAGTCCAGGACTCCGGTTTTTTCAGATACACTAATCAGGGCGCGGGTTACAGGCCAGTCGCATTGCTTGGTCATGGTTTATTTTCCGAACTTTAAAACGGTTAATTATAACCTTATGGGCCTGAAATTGGGTCACGGTATTGAGTCTTTTCGGGTTATAATTTAGCACTCACTTATGTTGGGGGCATCTTGGTGGGTAAGAACCTTTTCAGGTGGACCATCCTGATTGTGCTATTTCTCTGGGCGTTGCCATCCTGGTCGGCCCTGGATGGTGAACGTCTTTATCGGAATCACTGCATGGTCTGTCATGGAGAAGAGGGCGGTGGTGGTGTGGGGGTACCCCTGGCCATGCCTTCATTTCTCAACAATGTTGATGATGACTTCCTCTTCAAGACCATTCGTCATGGCCGCCCCGGCCGAGTGATGCCCACCTTTGAATATCTGAGCGATGCCCAGGTCAATGCCCTGGTAAGCTATATACGTAGCTGGAGCGATCAGCCTGCCCCCCGGTTCTCACTGGAGCCAATTAAAGGGAATGCTGAGGTCGGTAAAAAGCTGTTTGCCGAACGTTGCGAGGTTTGCCATGGTGAAACCGGCGAAGGTGGCAAGGGGACCGGTGTCACAATGTCACGCCCCCGCGACCTTCCGATCATTGCACCTGCACTGAATAATGAAGGGTTCCTGGCCGCCGCCTCGGACGAGCTGATTCGCCATACCCTGAGGAAGGGTAGAAAGGGCACCCCAATGGTGTCTTTTTTGGAGGCTGGACTCAACGATCAGCAGATCGATGACATCGTGTCCTATGTGCGAAGTTTCGAGCAGACTGCCGAGCGCAAACCGGTGTTAGAGGCCGAGAGTGCCAGCCTGATTGTAGAGTCCCCCTACAGTTTTGAAGAGACGGTGGAGAATGTCAGGCAAACAATCACTGGTAAGAACTTTCGCCTGATCCGTGAGCAGTACATGGATACGGGCTATGTCCCCGAAGGACAGGAAAACAAGAAACAACTTATTCTCTATTTCTGCAATTTTAATTTCCTGAATTCGGCACTGACTATTGATCCCAGGGTTGGCATCTTCCTGCCCTGCAGGATCACCATTGTGGAACAGGACGGTATCGTACAGGTGATGGCGATTAACCCCATGCGGTTGAGTCGCATCTTCAATAATGTTGAGCTTAATGAGGCCTGTCACGAGATGCGGGATGTTTATACCGAGATTCTGGAGGATGCCACGCTATGAGGCGCTTGTTATGCCTGCTGCTCTTACTGATCAGTTCGGCCGTGGTCTGGGCGGAGGATGACGAACTACTGATGGTGCGTTCCAGCCTGGAATTTCCGGAAGCCATGGCCGCTCTGCAGGAGGCGGTAACCGAACATGGTTATACCATTTCGCGTGTGCAGCGGGTGGATATCGGCCTGACGGCAATGGGCTATAAGACGGACAAGTATCGCGTGGTCTTTATTGGTAAGCATGAGCAGCAGAAGTTAATCATGCAAAAGCATCCGGAGCTGATACCTTATCTGCCGATTAAGGTCGCTATCTTCGCGGAAGGGGATGATACCTTACTGATTGCCGCTAATCCGGTCCTATTGAGTGAATTCTATCCAGATCCTTCTCTGGAAAAGTATTTTCGTCGCTGTGAGAGCGATATGCGATCGATCCTGGTCAAGGTGCAGGAAGCCGAATAATTTGGGCCAGATGCGAAGCTAAAATCACGCAGAGCCTACAGGCTTATTGCTGAATCAGTTCCTCGACCACCACCACGGCCTCGGGGCTGTCCCATTCCAGACCGCCAAACAGGGCATAGGTAATGTTGCCTTCCTTATCGATCAGGAAGGTGGTTGGAAAGGCAAAGATTTTCCACTGCTTGAGGATGGCGCCATCACTGTCGAGTAAAACTGGAAAGTTAACAGACATCTTTTGCAGAAAGATCTCGATGGTGGTGGAGTCCTCGCCCATGTTGACCGCCAGTATCTCAAAATCCTGATCCTGGTATTTGTCCTGTAAACGCTGCATGGAAGGCATTTCCTTGACGCAGGGGGGGCACCAGGTTGCCCAGAAGTTCAACAAGACGACCTTGCCCTTATAATCAGACAGGCTGTGTTTCTTGCCCTTGAGATCCTGGAGTGAGAAATCGGGTAGCGGTTTTCCATTATAGGGTTTGAGTTCGCCTGCCTGCGTCGTGAACGCGAATAAGGCGACCAGTAATGCAATGATAAAGACTGGCAGTGTTTTCATGGATTACTCCTGTTCGGCGTTCATGCGATGCAGGGCGTTGACCACGATACGTGGCAAGACCTGGCTTACGGATTTTTCATGTGCGGTGGCATTGGGTCTCAGAAAAAAGTATCCCCTGACCTTTGGCAGAATATCGATGGTGACTTTCGCACCGCCCGATTCCAGGTGTGCTTTCAGCTGGTCGAGCCACCAGCGAGCGGGTGTGAGTTCGGGTTGCAGTATGTAGACGGGAACGGATGTCTGGTCTGCAATAGGCAGATATTCCAGGTCTACACCGGGTTCGGGTTCACTGGCATGAAGCTCGGGGTATAACAAAATAACGCCACCCAGGGCCTGTTCCTGAGCGGTACCCTGATATTTGTCTACCCAGGCCTTGGCACCGCGTAGAACCGGAATGGCACCAAATCCTGCGGTAATCAGATAGACCTGTTTGCCACTGTGCTCGTAGGCATCTTCAATCACGGTCAATACCTCTTCTCCGGTCAGGCCTCGCATACTGCTGGGCTGGGCTGGAAGGAAGTGGCTACCCAGCAGGTCGGCCATCCAGACATCCACACCCTGGCTGGCAATCGATTCACTGAGATGGAGTTCGACTTCGCGCATGCCCTGGTCGCAAGGAAACCCCAGCAGCAGCTGATTCTCGGATTCTCTGGCATTGACGATACGCAGTGTCATCTCATCACCACTGGGTAGTGTGACGAGTCGGGTCTCGCTGGCATGGCTCAGGGATGGGAGCAGGATAAGAAGGATCAGGATCAAGCGATGCATGGCGTGCATGGCCTCTACTTTAAAAACATTAGCGCATACTAATGTTCCTGCGCGCCGGATTTCTTGATCCTGGTCAGGGAAAGGGATATTAGTTCTATAGAGGACATTGATCGAGGATAGATTGCTCTGATTGAGCCGGGGGCGATCTAATTACCAATAATGCTGTATTGCTTGAGTTTCTTACGCAGGGTGCCACGGTTCAGGCCCAGGGCCTCTGCGGCCTTGCTCTGATTGCCGGAGTAATAGTCCATGACGCTTTCCAGCAGGGGGCGTTCGACCTCTTCCATGACCAGGGAATACAGGCCAGTGGCGGTATGACCGTCCAGGTGGTTGAAATACATCTCCATGGCCGAGCGTACGGCAGACGCCAGCGGCTGTTTGCGTCTTTCCTGTCGGACGAATTCTGCGGTTGTCTGTTCTGGTTGGGCACTCATGCGACGCGACTCTGATCCTGCAGCAGGTTGTCCAGGCTTAGGGACAACCCGTCTAATTGTTCTTCATTGTTATCCAGGCGAACAATACGCCTGCGCCACTGTTCCCCATCAGCAAACTGGCGAAGGTACCAGCCTATATGTTTTCGTGCAATTCGTACACCCTGTACGCCGCCATAAAATTCATGGATGACGCGTATATGATCCATGATCAAACGGTATTGCTCATCAGGAGTGGGTGGGGCGAGGATTTCGCCCGTCTCCAGATAGTGACGGGTTTCACGGAATATCCAGGGTCGGCCCAGGGCTGCTCGACCCATCATGACGGCTGCGGCGTTGGTTTGCTCCAGAACCCTGCGAGCGTGTGCGGCCGACGTAATATCGCCATTGGCAATCACCGGTAAGGCACTATTGGAACAGACCTGGCGTATGGTTTCATATTCGGCATCACCCTTAAAACCATCTGCCCGGGTACGGCCATGTATGCTCAGGGCCTGGATACCACACTCTTCGGCCAGACGAGCAATGGTCAGGGCGTTTCGGTTGTTATGATCCCAGCCGGTCCGGATCTTTAATGTGACGGGTATATCGACCGAATCGACGACGGCCTGAAGAATATCCCGGACCAGAGTTTCGTCACGCAACAACGCTGAACCTGCCGCCTTGCTACACACCTTTTTCGCCGGGCAACCCATGTTGATATCAATGATCTGGGCGCCCCTCAGGGCATTCTCGCGAGCGGCCTCCGCCATCATGGCCGGATCATTTCCGGCGATCTGTATACTGACTGGTTCCTGCTCTCCTTCGATCGCCAGCCGAGTACTGGTCTTGCGGCTTTTCCATAACCGGGTCTCAGAGGTAATCATCTCCGAAACGGCCAGGCCAGCACCCATGTTTCGGCATAAGGTTCGAAAAGGACGATCGGTGATGCCGGCCATAGGGGCCAGAACCAGGGGGGATTCGATATGCCAGGGACCGATTTTCAGGCTCATAGGAAGCTAAACTCATAGGCCAGGGCATTCTCACCCGGATCGGCGATCTCCAGATTGATAGCGACCGGTGAACCCGGTGACATCATCGCTGCCGGGTCTTCGCCACTGGCCAGATATTCATCAGGTTTGAAGCGACGCATCGCAACGAGATGCCCCTGTTCATCGGAAAGGCTGAGCTCCAGTAGCGGATAGGGCTGGGAAAACGGCGCGCTATTGACCATCGAGGCCCTTATCATGAGGGCGCCTGCGACATTGGGGTGCGTATAGAGCTGACGACTGAGTAGTTCGATCTGGTTCGTGTCCTGTAAGGAGGGCAGGGTACAACCCGTGGCATCACAGAGGGTCATTATCAGTGGGCGTAGTTCAGGATACCGGATCAGCTGGGCACGTTGATGATAAATGAGTTGAAGACCCATGATGGCGAGTAAGACCAGGCTGCCGACAAAATAAATCAAAGTCTCACGACGGCTGTATCGGGGTACCCTGACGATCGGCGTCTTTAGGTTGTCGAGGTCTCTTTCCAGGATTTCTGGTATATCCTTATCGCTCTTTCCACCATCCTGCTCTATAGCCTGGTACTCAAGTGACTGACCCGATGCGAGACTGGCCTCTTCCTCATCAGATAGTACGCGCAGGTTTTCCAGGGCATTGAAGACGGTAAAGCATTGCCCGCACCGAACCTTGGCGTCGGCCGCAGTCAGCTGTCCGTGACTGAGACGGAACAGGGTCTGGCAATGGGGGCATTGGGCATACATGGGGGGGATTTTATCAGGGTTTAACCAGGGCGTCGTGTATAGCCAACGGCCTGACCCACTCTAACTGCTAGCGATATCGAATTGCTCAGGTAGGCCCTGTATTACTCGCCAGCCATGAGTAGCGCCTGCTCCAGCGCTGCTATCAGGCTTCCGGTCTCAGCATCCCCGGTTCCAGCCAGAGTGCAGGCCGTACCGTGATCGACCGAGGTGCGTATGATGGGCAGCCCCAGTGTGATGTTGACTGCTCGGCCAAAGCCGGCATATTTCAGAACGGGCAGGCCCTGGTCATGGTACATGGCCAGCACCGCATCGGCCTCATCCAGGTACCGTGGGGTAAACAGGGTGTCGGCGGGCAGGGGGCCAACGATATCCACTCCACGATGACGCAGACGTTCCATCACGGGCTGGATAATCTCGATCTCCTCTCTACCCAGATGACCGTCTTCGCCAGCATGGGGATTGAGTCCACTGACCAGGAGGCGGGGTTGCCTGATGTCGAAACGTTGTCGTAGTTCCCGCTCCAGGATGGTAAGTACCTGCTCAAGATGTTGCTGCGTGATTGCACCGCTGACATCTTTCAGCGGCAGGTGGGTGGTTGCCAGCGCTACCCGAAGGTCTCCCGCGACCAGCATCATGACCGGGTGATGCCCCCCGGTTTTTTCAGCCAGATATTCCGTGTGTCCGGTAAAAGGGATGCCCGCCTCATTGATAATTCCCTTATGTATGGGGCCGGTGACCAGGGCGGCATATTCTCCGGCAAGACATCCTCGCGTGGCCTCGTTCAGGGTATCGAGTACATAGGGGGCATTGGTCAAATCCAACTGGCCCGGTAGGGACGGTTGCTGTAAAGGGACAGGCTGGATAAATAGCTCACCAGCCGGGGTTATGGATTCAGGATGGCCACCCTTGGTTGGCCTCAGTCTAATGGTAAGGCCTAGCTGTTTTGCTCGATCTTTCAGTAGTTCGGGGTCTGCAATAACAACCAGCTCGTAGTCCTGTTGAAACTGAGCGACCTGTATGGCGAGCTCCGGACCTATGCCTGCAGGCTCACCCGGGGTGAGGGCGATCCTTGGCCGCATTAACCCTCTCCGTCAGGCTTGTATCGCTCATCCAGGTATTCAACATAGGCCTCATCGCGTATGCGGCGTAGCCAGAGGCGGAGTTCTTCCTCGCGTTTGCGCTCGCTAATTAGTTCGCGCGCACGGTTTTTGAGTACCTTCAGAGTACTGTCTTCCTTACGCCGGTCCATTACCTCTATGATGTGCCAGCCGAACTGACTCTTAAAGGGTTCGCTGATCTGACCTACCTCGAGATTGTTCATGGTCTCTTCAAAGGCGGGTACGAAGGCCCCGGGAGTTGACCAGCCCAGGTTGCCCCCCTCGATGGCACTACCCTTGTCTTCGGAATAAGCGCGGGCCAGGGTTGAAAAACTGTCTCCACCCTCAATCCGACGTTTCAACGAGGCCAGGCGGGCCTCTGCCTCGGCGTCGCTTACCAGGGCATTGGTCTTGATCAGGATATGTCGGGCCAGCGTCTTTTCGATCAGGGCCTGTTTGCCCCCGCGTTTATCCTCGACCTTGATGATATGAAAACCACTGGGGCTCCGGATGACATCGCTGACCTGACCCGGCTCCATCAGGGCTGTGCTCCTGATAAAGACATTGGGCAGCTCGGCAAGGGGACGCCAGCCGAGGTCACCTCCATTGAGTGCCTGCTGGCCATCCGATTGACTAATGGCGAGTTCGGCAAAATCCTCACCGGCACGAATTTTTTCGACTAGCGTATTGGCCTTTTCGCGCGCCGTCTTGACCTGTTCCGGTGTGGCGTCTTCCGGTATGGATATCAGTATATGACGTAGTCGGAATTCGACGTCTTTATTCAGGAATTCACTCTGGCTGGCAATGAGGTCATCGACCTCCTGGTCGGTGACGGTCACCTGGCTGTCGACCTGGCGTTTGCGTAATAATGAAATCGATAGCTCCTTGCGGATATCTTCGCGGAAACTGGGGTAGTTGAGACCCTCGGCCAGGATCTGTTCCCTGAAGTCCGGCAGACTCATGCCGTTGGCCTTTGCCAGGTCAGCCATCTGGCGGTCCAGGGTGATGTCATCAATGCGGATGCCGATCAGCTTGGCCATCTGCAGCTGGATCTGATCGAGGATCAGGCGGTCCAGAACCTGGCGTTGTATGTTTTCCTCTGAGGGCAGATTGACGTCCTGACCGGACAGACGTCGCTTTACTTCCGCGACGCGCTTTTCCAGTTCGCGCTCGGTGACCAGGTCCTCCTCAACCAGAACGATGATATGATCCAGCTTTACCAGTCCTTCCGGTACGGGCTGCATCTCGGCATCTTCAGCAATGAAACTACCAAAAAAACCTTCTTCGAGCTTAAGGGGATCTTCCTGCTCGGCTACGGTGCCCTCTTCGGCCTGCTGATCGAGCTTATTGAGCTTATTGATGGTATCTTCATCGGCCGTATCAGCGGCCATCATCGGGTTGCTCATGAGAATGAGCAACAGGATAATGAATAGTCTAAAGCGTATTATCATAGGTCTTGTAACCCGGAATATTCTGTTCAAGTATCGAATCCGCCTCGGTCCCCAGGGAGCCTAGTCCCTTGAAAACCATCTGAAAATAGATGCCGGTTGTGTACTCGCCACCAGGGGTACCATTGACGTAATGCCTGGCGACAAAGCGTGATTTCCAGCAGCAACTCTCGTACTCCAGGCCCGCTACAAAGGCAACATCGTCACGGTCCTTGATCGAATAGGCCCAACGGGCCAGGGCCTGCCATTGCCGGGTCATGGGCCATGCCATGGACAGGTCGGTCTGCTCGAAGTCTTCGCGGGCAAAGCGATAACCCAGGTTCACCACATGTCGCGGATCACGCAGATACTGGATCGAGGCCGAACTACGGTCCGTCTCACCCAGGTCCGGATTCCACTGCCAGGCTAGACTGCCTCGCCAGCGTGGTATGGGTTCCGTCACCACCTCGGCCAAAAAGTTGGAGCTGGGTGTTTCCGTAGGTAACCGTCCCGGCAGTGTGACCTGCAGGTCCTGGAAGTAGAAAATCTGACCAATACTACCACTCAGTAGTTCCGAACCGGAACTGTTTCGGAGCACCCTGCTGGTTAATGCCAGACTCAGCTGATTGGCATCACCTACACGGTCGGCCCCGACATAGCGATCACGACGAAACAGCTGCCCAAAGCTGAAATCAGTTTCTATGGTATCAAATACCGGGATCTCATCCTGATCGACATAGGGGGTATAGAGGTAGAAGATTCTTGGCTCCAGGGTGTGTTTCATTCCCGTTCCCACAGGGCGTTCAAAGATCAGTCCGCCATCCAGGCTGAAGGTCGGCAGCCCGCGAGTGATGGCATCGTTGCCCACCCCGGCGACATCTTCCAGCTGATACTGGGTAAAGCGATAAGACAGTTCAGGTTCTATGAAATAGCCCGGTTGGTAAAAGGGCAGGGCAATGCCGGGTTCAAGGTCAAGCCGGCCCCCGGTGACACTATTTTCCCGATAGAAGTTGACCCATTCGCTGAGCAGTCGGTATTCAAGGTTTCCTGGACCCTCATCGAGCCTGCCATCGGCCCTTAACTGAGGCAGACGTTGGTAAGGTCGAGAGCTGGGGAGGATCTCGGGGTCAATGGTCTGATAGTTCTGTACTCGAAACAGGGTGTTCCAATAACGATTTCGGTATTTTAGTTCCCCGGTTCTTTCCAGATGGGTAGTACTGCTGACGGCCAGGTTAGTACTGAAGTCCCTGAAGTAGTCTTCATCCGAGGCGCTATTCAGATAGATTCGACTGCTCAGGCCGGTGGTTGGATTGCTTTTCAGGTCTACAGAATAATACCACCGCTCCTCCTTCGTTAACTTGTCTTCAGGGGTATAGTCCAGTCCGATGATGCCGTTGTGCTTACGCGCCAGATAACGAAACTCACTGCCTAGCTGAAAGCCCCGGTAACTCATGGAGCGCGGTGTAAAGGTGGCGTCCATGGCAGGGGCAATATTCCAGTAAACCGGTAGGCCAAATTCTGCGCCCCTGTTGTTGGAATAACCCACTTCGGGGAACAGGACCCCTGTCTTACGTCGATCATCCAGTGGGAAGCTCATATAAGGTAGATAGATAAATGGCTTGCCCTTAAAACTCATTCTGGCATGGCGTGCAGACCCCCTGCCTTTTACCTGATCCAGGTAGACACGGTTGGCTCGAATCAGCCAGTCTTCTTTCCCGGCTGGACAGGTGGTATAGCTCGCGGTATCAAGTTTGATGTGCTCTGGATCGATGACATTGATATTCTGGGCCACGCCACGCCCATGTAACTGGGTGATATTGTAGGCGGCAATCGGAAACTGTCCGGTTTCATTTTCCAGATCAAAATGGGCCTCGGAGCCGCTGACATCGAGTTCCGAGCTCTCGAAGCGGATGTTGCCTGTGAGATCCAGGGTATTGTTGGCCTGATCATAAATCGCCTTATCGGCAAAGACCGTCCTGCCCTGATAGGTACCTATAACATTTCCTGTGAGCAGCACCTTGTTGCCGATAATCATCTGACCCATATCGGCGCTCAGGTGAAGGTTCTCATCCAGTGGAGTGGTTTCGTCTAAGAATTCAGATAGCCTTGGTGTGGGAACCGGGCACAGTGCCCAGGGGTCATATTCCCATGCCTGAGTCGTACTGGTGAAACATAATGCCGAAAGGGCCAGGATGAGGGTTCTAGAAGTCACAGTTTCCGCAGAATGAATTATTATCCGAGCATTTTAACCCAGGATGCAGGCATTCGTGAGGTTTATTCAGTCCTACATATGCCTGCCGGTGCGTCTTGATCCAGACTGTACTACCATGCATTGATCAGTCTATCCGGCGATTGTATTGATTCAAGTCATCAGATCGCCGGACAATACCCGGGGATGCCCAATATGCTCGACTATATTTGTTTTGATGAGATATTTACAAAAGAGTTTATCGATTACCTTCAGCAACGGGGGGTCAGTTACCAGTGTCGAGAAGATGACATGGGCACGATTGTAGCCATCCCCGATGACCTTGATGAGGCGCTGGATGATGATATCGATGGGCGTTTTGAATCACTGGAAAGGGCGTATGAACAGCGGCTTAAACATGAGCTGATGGAAACCGAAAAGAATATATCGGCCATCAGTGTCAATCTGGCGAATGGGGAGGCCTGTTATGTCCCCATACCGGAGGAAATGATGAATCGCCTGATGTCGGTACTCAGCCCACAGGAGATTGGCGATCTTGTCGATGCTATTGTCAGTGTAGTGGAAGATCCCGATACCCGACCCATCTGTCAACATGATCCAGCTGAAGAGGCGTAAAAATGAATATGAACCATCCATTAAGCACAGGTTTTCTTCGTATCGGCTTTGTTCTTCTCCTTGGCCTGATGCTGACGGCCTGTGCCACTACCCCCACGGGTCGCAAACAGCTCATGCTGGTCTCCGAGGGGCAGGCCATTGAGGCCTCCAAAAAGGCCTATGTGGAAATGATCCAGCCCCTGGAAAAAGAGGGTAAGATCGACAGCAACAGGGCCCTGACAGAACGGGTCAATCACATCACCGATAAACTCATTGTCCAGGCCGTCAACATGCGGCCTGAAACCAGGGACTGGGACTGGCAGGTCAAGGTCATCGATGATCCGGAAATGGTCAATGCCTGGTGCATGGCCGGAGGGAAGATGGCGGTTTATACCGGCCTGATCGAAAAGGTAAAGCCTACGGATGATGAACTGGCTCAGGTCATGGGGCATGAAATCTCACACGCATTAGCCAATCATTCGGCTGAACAGATGTCCATTGCCATGGCATCGTCTTTGGGATTGATGGTCTTTGGCGTGGCCAGCGATAGTTCAGCGGCAACCATGTCGGCGGCAGCCATCGCTGCCAAGCTGGCCGTCGAACTACCCTATAGCAGAGCAGGTGAAAGCGAAGCGGACCGTATCGGTATCGAGCTGGCTGCCAAGGCGGGTTATGACCCCCATGCAGCTGTGACCCTTTGGCAGAAGATGGAAAAGGTCGGTGGGGATACGCCACCAGTTTTCCTGAGTACGCACCCCTCACCGGAAAACCGGCAGGAAAAGCTGAATTCCTATGTCCCACAGATGATGCCTTATTACGAGGCGGCCAAGGCGCAGCAGGAAATGCGGAAGTAAGCAGCAGCCATTGAGCGGCATCGATGAAGGGGTTGCACATCGACAGGTCGTTAAAAGGAAAGGAGAGAGTCCATGATCAGAATAGATTTCGATGAGACGACGGGTGTCCTGATACTGAATCCTGAGGGAGCCCTGGAGGAGGACGATTTCCAGGCGGTGGCCAAACGTGTGGACCCTTATATAGCCAGTAAGGGGATGCTGACCGGATTGATTATTCATGTTAAGAAATTTCCTGGCTGGGAAGACCTGGATGCCCTCATCAGCCATATCCGGTTTATTCATGATCATCATAAGAATATTCGCAAGGTAGCCCTGGTGAGTGATGGCAGCCTGATCAATCAAATGCCGAAGTTGGTCGATCATTTTGTAGCGGCAGAAGTGCATGGGTTTGACTACGATCAACTGGAAGATGCGAAGCAGTGGGTTGAATCCGATGATGCATAGACGTCCGGTCCGGGGGCTCTGTTTTTTATAACGTTGTAGGAATAAGCAATGAGGTTCTTTATTCTGGGCTTTGTCTTCCTGGGCATTACAGGGCTGATGAACGGCTAAATTTATCGTTGTTTTCTCTGTCAACTGGGTCTCAGATTCAGTCGATTCCTAATTGTAGTTCCCCTGGTATTAATGCTCGGTGAGATCCTGTTTGTCATCGAGGCCTTTACCCATTTCCTTATTAGTTCATCACTGCCCGCATGAGGCCGACGGAGTCTGACGTATTAAAAGACCTTATTCGTATTTCGGGGCGTTGGCCCACGTATGGCCGAGGATCTCCATGACCAGGGACTGAACAGGGTTGAAGATTTATGAGGCAGGAATCCTGAGACGATGTACCAGGACCTCATGGA
>JANTGN010000048.1 GCA_024762895.1 Thiotrichales bacterium | reverse complement strand
TCGTTATAGGCAGGAATCACCGCTATTACATTCATGGACGGTTACCTCAGAAGCAAAAGGCAAGAGCGGCGCACTAGGCCATACCCCCATTGATGCCAATCACCTGACTACTGATATAGCCAGCCTCCTCTGAGGCCAGGAAGCGAACCAGACTCGCCACTTCCTCCGGCCTGCCCGTGCGATTGGCTGGCACCCTCTGACGAACCTGTTCCTTGCTGAACAGCCCCTGGGTCATTTCACCCTCGATAATACCAGGTGCCACCACGTTCGCCGTAACCCCACGTGAAGCCAGTTCCTGAGACAGGGACTTTATAGCACCATGTAGCCCGGCCTTGGCCGCTGCATAGTTGGCCTGACCCCGATTGCCCATCTGACCGCTGATGGAGGATATAGCAATCACCCTTCCCCATCGCGTCCTCATCATGGGTAGTAACAGGGGCTGGGTCACATTAAAAAAACCATTCAATGACACATCGATCACCCTGCCCCACTGCTCCTGACTCATGCCTGCCATGGGTGCATCGTCATGAATGCCCGCGTTATTCACCAGGATCTGTATAGGTCCCTGCTCTATCAGGGCCTCAATAGCAAGTCGCGAGGCCTCAGCATCGGTGACATCAAAGGCGATCGCTTCGGCACTTGCACCCTCTGCAATCATCTGGGAAACCAGCGCTTCGGCCTTCTCCAGGTTTCTACCCGCATGCACGATGACGTGATGCCCCGCCCTGGAGAGACTGCCACAGATGGCAGATCCAATATCCCCACTTCCTCCCGTCACTAAAGCCCGCTTCATTCTGATTGGCTCTCACTGGTTCTGGTCATGACCGTCGCCCTTGCCGTTAGCAGCAGGCGATCCCGCCCAAGGACCATGATCTGATAAATGAACTGCCCACCCTGCCCGATGAGCCGCGTCGCTTCAACCCGTAATGGCCCCTTAATCTCATGCAACCAATCGACTTCAAACTCGACCTGCCGTAACGCGGCAAGATAGCCAAAAGGTAAGCGCTGCCCACTGTCTCGAGCCAACAAACCACCATGCACCGCCATCGCCTGGGCACCATACTCCACGCCATGGATGGAAGAGAGCCCCTGCTGAGTACGCAAGGGATTATTCGGATCGAGATGGCTTTGGCTGATGCAGACGATACGCTGCTCATCCCATTCCTCTACCCCATCCAGCAGGCACATGCGACCCTCATGCGGTATCAGTCCACAGAGTTCCTCACGTTCTATCAGCAAGGGGACAGTTCCAGTCTGAGCGCCTGACCAGCCAGGCCCGGCAGCGTAACGGTGCCCGACACCTCATTAGCCAGAAGGGCAAGCAGGGGAAGGCTGCGCGCGGCAGGGGCGGCATTCCTTAAAATCTCCAGTCCGGCATCATCCATGGCATCCAGCTCATCTTTCTGATGTATCAACTCAAGACCCATTCGAATCCGGGCCGAGGAGACAGCTTCCGGCGTCAGCACCAGGGCAACACCAAAAGGCGACTTCACGGGACAAAAAGGAGCCAGGGTAGCTGGCGGTGGCATATCATAGGCCACGAGTAGCACCGGACGATGTTCCTCATTCACCTGGCACGCGGCCTCGAGCAGGCCCGCTGCAAAACTGGCCTCATAGGCTGACAGGCTGGTCGAGGGTGCGTGTGATCCTGTCGCTATCGACCAGTAACCGGCCGCTGCATTGTGCACCGAGTTATGAAAATGCGTCGGCGATACCGGCCTCCCCGGAAGATTAAGACTACAGAGTATCTTATCAACGATATCAAGATCCGCATCCGAACTACTGAACACGGTGGCCAGGTCCTCTGCCTCATCCTGCCAATCATCTAGTGCCTCCTGGGCAACCTGTAAGGCCAGCTTGATATGCGCTGTTGTGCGTCTGCGCTCATTAGCCGGTAACAGGTCTGGCCTGAGTTCGGGCATAGCCATGCCGGGGTCATAGGCCTGACTACCACTAAACCAGGATCTGCCGGTTGGCCAGTCCGGCAGGCCTGGCGCACATAATCCAACGGCCGCAATTCCCATGCGCATCATGAGGCATACCCCAGTATCAGGCTGGCGTTACTACCACCGAAACCAAAGGAGTTAGTCATGACTCGACTAACCGGCTGTTCTCGGGTACTTAATACGATGGGCGAATGTATGGCCTCATCCACAGATCTCGTGTTCAGGCTCTGCGGTATCAGATTCCGCTCAATCGCGATACAGGAAAAAATGGCCTCAACGATACCCGCCGCCCCCAGGGTATGCCCGGTAAAACCCTTGGTGGATGAGCAGGGCACCTCACCCGCAAAGACATCCATGAGGGCTCGATCTTCCGACAGATCATTGGCCGGTGTGGCCGTACCATGGAGATTGATGTAGTCGATATCCGAGGGCTGTAATCGCGCTGACCTCAGGGACTGACGCATGGCCATGGCCGCCCCCATGCCTTCGGGGTGAGGGCTGGACATATGATAGGCATCACTACTCTCGCCATAACCCAGTAGACAAATGCTGTCGTCATCCTGCTCCCATTCGAGCAGGGCAAATCCAGCGGCCTCTCCGATATTGATCCCATCACGATCCTGATCTGCAGGGCAGCAGGGTTGCGAGGACACGAGCTGCAGGGCATTAAACCCATATAAGGTCATATGACAGAGGGTATCCACTCCACCCACAATGGCCGCATCACAGATGCCCGCTCGCAGGTATCGTTGTGCATTTGCAAATACCTTGGCGCTGGAAGAGCAGGCCGTTGAAACCACCATCGCAGGACCTTCAAGCCCCAGGTAATGCCGTGTGAAATCGGCAATCGAGAACATGTTATGTGTAGTACGGTAATTAAAATAGGACGGCAGGTCACCACTATCTTCATCACGATCCGCATAGGCCATTTCTGTCTGCTGCACACCCGAGGTCGATGTGCCCAAAAACACACCGATACGATGATGACCATATCGCGCACTGGCCTGGTTGACCGCCTCGATAAATCCATCCTGCGCCAGCGCAAGCTGGCCTAGTCGATTATTCCTGCAATCATAATCCGCCAGCGTATCCTTGATGATGACATCCTCCACGCCCGTTACCCTACCGATCCAGGTATCAAGATTCACGCCTTCAAGATCACAGACCCTCAGCCCACTCTCACCCTCTTTCAGGGCCTGATAATGTGCCTCCACCCCGTTGCCCAGGGCCGATACCAGGGTTTGCGCGCTGATCTGTAGTTTTCGATTCACAGAAATCCTGCTTGATTATTCCGCCTGGCAAAGATCCAGGACAATATAAAGGCCGACAGTACTCCGCTGGTCACGGTCATACCTATCGCCTGTAACACCGGTATGGATGAGGCGGCAAGCATAGCAAAAACCACCAGGGTTGAGGTACTGCATACCACCAGCGCATGCAGCGTCCTGAGACGTTCCTTACCGTTGTCAGGCCGTGAAAAGAATAGTGCATAATCCAGCCCAATCCCCGCCACCAGTAGCAAAGACACCAGGTGAAAAAGATTGAGACGATGACCGGTGAGGATGGGCACACTGGCCGCCAGCCCAACGGCCAGGATAATGGGAAGCAGTACTCGTAGGCCACGCACGGGATCACGCAGTCCAAACATAAGAATGAGTACAATCAGGACCGAAGCCCAGAGGATGCGATCGATGGCCTCCAATCTGAAGGTATCGACGATCTGGTTGGTGGCACGTTTCAGATCGATAAACATCAGGCCCTGGATATCAGCCTCAGACAGCATCTTTTCCATCTGCGATGGGTCTTCAACCTGGCTCAACTGCACGACCCCCACGACGTGGTCATCGATAGGACGAACCAGTCCAGCGAGACGAATGCCCAGGCTACCCTGCTCCAGATCCTTCAACTCCAGTGGATCGAGTGTCTTGGCCTGTTCCACCGCCGCCAGAAAAGGCTCAAACAGGGCATGTCGGAATGGAAGTTCCAGCAATGCCTCATCCAGGCGCTGGCTCAGGACCTCGGCCTCGGGGAGCATGGCCTGGCGTTGTCGCTGGGTCGTCACACTGGGAATGATCTTTGCAGCCGACTGGTAGCCGGAGAGATAGCCCATGCCCACGGCTCGATCCAGCGTAGATTCGAGGGCCTCCAGATCAAGCAACAGTTCGTTGGTCGACTCTGCAGAAAGCATCAGCAGATATCGCGGCTCGGGTGCCTGCATTTGTGCGCGTAACTGCCGATCCTGATCTCTGAGTTCAGGGGCGAGAGGACTCAGCTCGGCAATATCATCAGACCAGCTATCACCCTGTCGGGCCACGAACGCCAGAACTGCTATCACCACAAGTAATAAACTCAGTCTCACTAAGAGGGGCGGCCTGACATCAAGGTAACCAATGACCGACATCAGGTACGGCTGGGGCTGATCCCGAGTATCACGAATGGCGGGTAACAAGGTGCGAGTAATCAGCGCTGCGACCAATAAACCGGCCATGGAAAAGACGCCTAGCTGGGCAAGCCCGGTAAACTTGGTCATCGACATGGCAGCATAACCCATTAATGTGGTCAGGACACCGAGTCTGAGGGTGGGCCAGATACGATCAACCGCCTGCCTCAGGCCCTCGCCCCTGTGTACATGACTCAAGACATGCACCGGATAATCCACCGCCACCCCCATGAGAGTGATGCCAAAGGCCAGAGTGATGCCATGCACGCTATCAAACAGAAACGAGACGCAGGCAATGGCCGCCAGAATGCCACCGGCCAGTGGAAGGGCCGTCAAAAGTAATCTACGAGGACTTCTATAGACCCAGCCCATGAATAGCAGCATAAACAACGTTGCCATCAGCGACAGGCGCTGACTTTCCTGGCGGATTTTGGAGCGACTCTCGAGGGCAAACAAGGGCGCACCAGAGGCAACCAGCCTGATCGCTGCTCCTTCACGCGCCTTGTTAAATTGCCTCAGAATCGTGTCATAGGCACGTTGCTGTGCATCCAGGTCCATCCCTTCAGCTCGGGTGTCTACCAGTAACAGGGCCTGTTTCCTGTCCTCAGAAAACCAGACGCCATTAAAATATTCAGGGCCCCGATCCAGTGAGCCCAGGGCCAATATCAAGTCGATGAAGGCTGCGGTAGGGTCACTGGGTATCAGTTCTTTTTCGAAGCTGGACAGAGGAGAACCGAGATCATCCAGACGATCCTGCAGGGCCTTCTTCAGACTCTGGACGCTGAAATAGGCCTCATCGACCCTGGGGCTTAATAGATAACGCCACTCAAAAAGCTGATCCCTGGTGGCCTGGTCAAGCAGCTCTTCACCATTCAGGACCTGAAGAAACTGATCGCTTTCACGTAAGCGAAAGGCAAAATCCTTACTGACGGCCGCCAGTACCTCGGGCGTTTCCCCTTCCAGGGCCATCAGCCAGATCCTGGATGCCGGGCCCTGATGCAGGCCCTGGAGTAACAGTCGCTGCTCTTTGTTAACCCCGGCCGGTAAAAAGGCCGACATGTCGGATCGTATCGAGGTGCGGGCAAATACCTGGTAGAACACCAGGATAAAGAACAGTCCCCAGGCCAGAAATACCAGATAGCGTTTATCCGGCATGATACTCCTGCCTGACAGGCTCAAGCTTCATCCGTGACCAGTCTCCATTGATTTCATGTATTTCAATTAGCCTGAGCTGGTCCTTTTCACCCTGGATAATAATCTGGTCAATGAAACGTCGCATCGTCCGGTCCCTGGGCTGGAGTTGTAGTTTCCAGCTTTCTACCACGCCTGAAAATGAAACTACATAGTATTGCCTCAATCGCCGCTCATTCCCTGCCAGAGTGGCACGAAAAGATTCAATAAAGGCTCTCAGGGCGGGCATGCTTTCCAGGCTGATGGTCTCGACCTTATCATGACGCCGTGTGATCAGCTGATTCTCGTGTATCTCGTAGTGCCCCTGACCATTATCACCACGCTCCCAGGCCAGACTCTCCGGTGACTCATAGCGCAGGACCCCCTGCTGGATCATGGGGAAATCCATCATTTCGTAATGCTTTTCCTCGGTATATTTCGACTCACTGAAACGAATGGCCGACAGCGCCTTCATCACATCACCAAGGCCAGAACCGGCAGTCGAGGCGTGCATGGTGATGGCCAGCACGCAGAAAAGGCCTGCTCTAATCCTTGTGCCAGTAATCATAAAAATTGAACCAGTTATAAGGGGCCTGTTGAGCATAATACTCCAGTCGTGCCGCATAGCGACATGTCAGGTCTTTGATGAACTCCTGACGCTGGGCACGTGTGATCTCAGGTGCCTCGGTGAGTAATTCAAAATAAATATCGTAGCAATTCCCCCCACGATACAGGCCGTAAAACAGGATGACCGGGACATTCAGGGTAGCAGCCAATAGCAGAGGCCCGGCAGGAAATTGCGCCATCTCCCCCATGAAGCGACACTCCACCTGCTTATCGCTTTCAGCAACCCGGTCACCCAGCATACCGATCAGGTCCCCCTGCTCCAGGCTTTCCCTGACCTTCAGCAGGGTATCGACCTGCCCCAGTGGTATGACCGTGCTGGCCACTTCGGGACTCAGGACATTGAGTAATCGAGTAATTGTCTGATTGTGGTCTGGGTACATCAGGACCCTCAGGGGGAAATGCTGACGATGAACACCCAATGCCCTCAACACCTCAAAACTACCCAGGTGGGAGCCCAGCAAGATACATCCCTGGCCCTGATCTACGCGGGCATGCAGATCATCGGCATTATGGATGCGCACATCCAGGAGATCTTCCCTGCCACTAAGTAGAAACACACGATCAAGGATAGTCGAGGCGAAACTATGCAGATGCCGATAGACATCCAAAAACCCCGCCCTGCGTTCCAGGACACGGCCCAGATAGTCGCGGGAATCACGCACTACCCGAGGAG
Organism: Thiotrichales bacterium; assembly: GCA_024762895.1. Classification (GTDB taxonomy): domain Bacteria; phylum Pseudomonadota; class Gammaproteobacteria; order J044; family J044; genus JANTGN01. The sequence goes on along the minus strand of JANTGN010000048.1, from coordinate 8,390 downwards.
AAAGGACATAGTAAAAAAGGGTGATCGGCCATAGCAACAGGCGCGCCGCAGGCCTGCCCAAACGCAGGGCTATCCAGCGGATCAGGCGTAACCAGAAGTCGCTACTGCGCTCCGTTTTCTTGATCCATTCCCGGCTCATGAATATCTAGCAGGGCTCAAAACGAAACTCACCCTGGGCCAATAGTCCTTCTTCATGGGAAACGCGAAACCTCAGCTTTCCCGCCGTCGCCTCCAGTTGCACCCTGGCATCCTGATCGGGAAAAAGGGGGTGGTTAAATTTTACCTGTTGAATACCCATGATGTGCCATCCCGGCCTCCATTGTTGAACGGCCTCACGAATCAAATCCAGAATCAGCACGCCAGGCACTACAGGATTACCGGGGAAATGACCTGCAAGACCGGGATGTGAACAGGGAACCCTGATCTGCACTTCATGCATCAGGCGCACCCTTCCTTTCTTTCTATAAGCTGCATCAGGGCATCACGGGTTAATTTGCCCGTCTCGTTTCTCGGCAGGGCTTCGACCTGGTAAAGAGGCCGGGGAAGGAAGACCGGATCCAACTGTCGAGACAGGTCTCTGATAATCTGTTTCTCACTTCGGCTGGGTGCTACCACCAGGGCTGCCAGACGGGTCACGACCCGTTCCTTGCTATCCGGCACGACAAAAACGGCATCTTCAACCCCGGGAACGGCATTCAGTTTGAGGTTTAAATCCATCAATGAAGCACGTTTACCGGCTATATTCAGCATGTCCTGATGACGCCCCAGAAGTCGAAAGTGGTGTTGATCCACTTCATCAACGACATCGCTCAGGGGCACATCAGCGGCAAGATGCTCCGCCGAAAGGATGACCTGCTCCTTCTGCCAATAAAGGCGAAACCCCTCATATAACTTCCAGATAGCATCACGAGTCGTTTGACGAGAGGCCAGTGAGCCCGCTTCGGTGCAGCCATAAATCTCCTGCACCGGCGTCTTGAAGACTGCTTCCGCCTGTTGAGCCAACGCCTCGTCCAGCGCCGCAGTAGCCGAGATCACGGACTCGATATCGGGCCATACCAATCCAGATGTCACGCAGGCACGTAGATGTATGGGCGTTGTGACCAGCAGGCTATGCTGTCCCATACAGGCCAGGGCCTGACGTATATCCTCCGGGAAAAAGGGGCGACCGCCATATACCCTGGCCCCGGTGACCAGGGGCACCAGTACCGAGGTCTCCAGACCGTACATATGCTGAGGAGGAACCGTCGCCACGATGCCGGTTCTTTGATTAAAGCCAAAACGCTGTTGCGCCAGCTCAGCCCCCCTGACCAGGCTGGCCCAGGTCTTGGTATTGGGTACCGCCCTGCCCGTGCTACCCGAGGTGAAGACAATGGCAGCCACATGATCGCCAGCAATCATCGGCACCTGTGTCTCTACCGGCGAGCCCCAGGGTAGATGTGTGCAATCAAACTGCATTACCCCCTCAGGACCCTCCAGTCCATCGCTCAGGATATAGCTATCGGGATACTGCGCTGCAATCTCCGCAATCGTTCCCACACTCCTGTTCGACGGCATGAGGACGGTCTGATGGCGTACCAGGGCTGCCGCGAAACCTACCATAAAATTTCGGCGATCCTCACAGAGATTGATTGCAAACTGACGGTCTGGTAGCGATTGCGCAACCGCGGAAACCACACCAAGGAACTGACCCCTGCTAAGGCGCTCGAAACGAGTAATGAGCCACTGCTCATCAGGCTCGGATTCAAGAATCAAGGGTAAAGACAGGGGTGAGTTATTTAATGACATGTCGATAATCCACTCTCCTGAGATTACGCAGGAACTCGAAAAAACTGTAATCCACATGGTGGGGCAGACAGTATCGCCGTACCGCAAACTCAACGACAAACATCACAGCAATCAGGATATAGGCCATGAAATTGGTGAACCAGGACCAGGCTGGCAGAGGCGCCCACAGGGCCAGGCCCAGAGAAATCAGTAACATAACCAGAAAAAAGATCATCCAGGCCATCGTGGCCTTGCGCGTATAGGCACGCACATCCGGCTCCACCTCACCCAGGATCAATTCGGCAAAACGGGTAATCACCGGGGTCCCTTCGGTTCTCAGGGAATAACCAAAAAACAGGAACAAACCACTAAAGATCAAAAGGGGCGGGATGACGATCATTGAAGCGGCATAGCGATATCCCAGATACCCGACCATTAACGAAAGACCAGCCATGGCCAGCATCCACAGGGCTGGACGCCGTGCCCGTAACACCCTGAATAGCAGGGGTAATAAAAGGATAGCGGCGATGAAATAGATCGCGATATCTGCTCGTTCAGCTCTAATACTCAGATGGATGACCAGTGGATAGGAGACCAGCAGCAATGTCAGAAAGAGTGACATCTTATGACTGCCGCTTCAGTTTCCGCGGTTAGCTTCTATATGCTGAGTCAGCGTTTTCAGAGAGGAGAATATGCGCTGATTTTCACTATCATCAGACTTGATCTGAAAACCATAGCGCTGAGAGATTGCCAGAGATAACTCCAGGGCGTCGATGGAATCCAGCCCCAGCCCTTCCCCGAAAAGGGCGGCCTCTGGCTCGATATCCTCAACCTGTGTGTCCTCGAGATTTAAAGACTCGATAATCATCTCTGCAACTTCACATTCCATTGGGGTCATATTCTAAACAATCTCCAACTCTATATAGAAAGCAATAGCGAATTATAACATTTAAGGACGTTTAGCTGTATATTCGCCGAAGATGCCGAATAATACATGCCTTTTCGCCTCAACAAACCCGACCTTTTCCAGCGCCTCCAATATCAGCCTGGGGGGCACACATTGCTCCACCGTATCCCAGTAATAGGACATCAGTACCTGGGCATTCTTGTCACGCGTCCCAAGGCGGGTGACCAGGGGTATCAGGTATTTCATATAAAATTTAGTGAACTGGTAACCCAGGCGGGATCTGGGCGGCGCGATCTCCAACAGTAATACCGTGCCACCCGGTTTGAGCACACGCAGGTATTCCGCAAAGGTCTCGGCCAGATCCGCGACATGACGCAAGGCATAACCCATGGTCACAAAGTCGACGCTTTGGTCCTGCAGAGGTAATTTTTCACCCCGCCCCATGGCCACCTGATGCACGCCCCGCTTAACGGCCTCAGCCAGCATACCGCTACTGGGGTCGACACCCACGACAAAACCCTCAGGCCCGACCACATCCATTTCATGACGAGCAAGTACGCCTGTTCCACAGCCTATATCCATTACCGACATCCCCGCCTTCAGGCCCGCACGTTCCAGGGCCTCCAGCCGATAGCGCTCTCCGGTCCCGAAACTCATGACCTTATTAATCCAGTCATAATGCTCGGCCGTTGAATCAAACAGATGTTTGACACGCTTTTTGCGTGCCACTTCGTCCTGATAATAATCCTTTAACACCGGGTGTGGTGGCAGGCTGTACTTGGAGGGTTCTTCCGGCATCTTCGACTCTGCATGGCTTTGATGGGTCGGAATTGTATACCCAGTTGATAATCAAGGCCATTTCAAACCCTACGATGAATCCAACGGCCCGCCATGTATAATGTCATCCTTTCTCTGTGGCTCAAGATAATCAGCATGGCTGCTCCTCACTACAACTCGACTCCAGAAGCCTGTCTTATCGGCAACGACATCCAGTTGTTCGCACGCCCATGAGTACCCAGGCCCCCTACTGCGTCGAATTGCATTCGGCCAGCGAGTTCGATGCGCTTAAGCAGGACCCGCGCAACTTCGCCATCGTTCGATACGGTCACACGACCAAGGTGGATCCTGAACATCCAGGCATGATCCAGATCGCGCTGCCCCCACTGGGTGAGCACCTGATTGAGGTCTGGCGTAGCGAGCAGGAATTACATCGGTCTGAATTTGGGCCAGTCCGCTATCAGTATTGCGATCAGTTTCTTTTCGGGTCCCTGTTGCTGGATGATGCCGCCGATCAGGATCTTGCCCATGCCTCTGCCAGGGCCTATCAACATATACATGACGCCCTGGAACAGGCAGGCTTTCCCAGCCTGTTACGCATGTGGAACTATTTCCCCCGGATCAACCTCGAGGTAGAAGGACTGGAGCGTTATCGGTCTTTTTGTGTAGGCCGCCACCAGGCCCTAGAGGCCTGGCATTTCCCCAATGAGCAACTCCCGGCCGCCACTGCCATTGGCACCCTGGGGGAAGGCCTGCTGGTCTATTTTGTTGCCAGTAAAAAGCCGGGGATCCAGATAGAGAATGCACGACAGGTCAGTGCCTTTTACTATCCTCAGCAGTATGGTCCGAAAAGCCCCACCTTTTCCCGTGCAACCCTGACCGAGTGGTCTCATCTCTATATTTCCGGCACCGCCAGCATAGTCGGCCACGAGACCCTGCATGCCGACGACCCTCTGGCGCAACTGGACGAGACCCTGACCAACCTGCGTATCGTCCTGGACAGCGCCCAGCAAGACCACGAACTGCATTGCAACCAGGTCGGTGATCTTGGCCTGATGCGCATGTATATTCGAGATCCCGTCAATACCGAAGCGCTACTCGGCCACATCCACGAACGACTGGGATCAACAGTACGAGTGCAGTTACTGCAGGGTGATATCTGCCGTAGCGACCTGCTGATAGAAATCGAGGCCATGCATGCCCCTTGCTAGGTGGATTACCGTCCTCCTGCTTTCTCTGTCCTGCATGAATAGCCTTGCCCAGGAACTGCCGCTCTGGGAATTTGGACTCGGCGCCGGTGTCCTGACGGCCAATGACTACCGCGGTGCCAAAAACCGTAGCACCTACGCGGCCCCCATCCCCTATTTTGTCTATCGCGGTGAAAATCTGCGTTTTGACCGTGATGGCCTTCGTGGTACCTTTTTCAACCAGGACCGGGTAAAACTCAATATTAGTATCAATGGCTCTATTCCTGCGGACAGTGATGACAATAAGGCGCGAGAGGGTATGCCAGACCTCCTGCCTACACTGGAAGTCGGCCCCTCCATGGAGGTCACGCTCTACCAGAAGGAAAGCCACAGGGCGCGAATTATGCTCCCCCTGCGCGGTGTACTGGCCACCAACATCAGGGAAAACGAGTTCATAGGCTGGGTCTTTTACCCACACCTCAATCTGGACATGCCGCAGTCCTATAAAAAGTGGGAGATCGGTTTTAATATCGGGCCGCTGTTTGCGAGTCAGAAATACAATGATTATTACTACAGTGTCGCTCCCGAGTATGTCACCCTGGAACGTTCGGCCTATGAGGCCGGCGCCGGATTTAGTGGTACCTCGACGTTACTGAACGCAACTCGCAGGGGCAGGAATTTCTGGTTTAGCGTCTTTGTTCGTTACGACAACCTGTCTGGCGCCACCTTCCAGGACAGCCCCCTGGTTGAAACCGAGGATTACCTGATGGGTGGCATCGCCATGACCTGGAACTTCGTTCGCTCAAAGAAAACCATCGGAACATCCGAGATCTGGAGATAACATGCCTGAATTGCCAGAGGTAGAAACGACGAGGCGTGGCATCCGTGGCCATATCGAGGGGAAACAGGTTCGTTCAGTCACGGTGCGTCAGCGAAGCCTGCGTTGGCCCGTACCCACCGGTATTGGCAAGCGCCTGCAGACACAGACCCTGCATAAGGTTGAAAGAAGGGGTAAATATCTCCTGCTGACATTTGACCGCGGCACCCTGATCCTGCACCTGGGTATGTCCGGCAACCTGCGCATCCTGCCCTGTAACACCCCGGCGCAAAAGCATGATCATCTCGATCTGTGTTTCGACAATAACAAGATGCTGCGATTGCATGATCCCAGGCGTTTTGGAGCAGCACTATGGACCAGTGAGCCGATTGAGCAACATGAACTACTGCACCGCCTGGGCCCCGAACCCCTGAGCCCGGATTTTACAGGCGGGCACCTCTACGAGCTTTCACGAAAGCGCCGCAGTCCGGTGAAGAATTTCATTATGGACAGCCATATCGTGGTGGGCGTGGGAAATATCTATGCCAGTGAATCCCTGTTCCTCGCCGGCATCCATCCTGCACGTGCAGCTGGAAGAATATCCAGACTGCGATATGAACAGCTGGCCGAGGCCATCAGGTCCATACTGAGCAAGGCCATCAAAGAGGGGGGTACGACATTAAAAGACTTCGTTCGTGAAGATGGCAGACCCGGTTATTTCAAACAGTCGTTAAACGCCTATGGCAGGGCAGGCCTTCCCTGCCCTCAATGCGGCACCGCCATTAGGAATAGCACCATCGGACAGAGATCCAGCTATTACTGCCCCCAATGCCAGCGATAGCTTTTATAAGGTCTAGCGCCCAACCTTAATCAGTTCGACATCAAAGATGAGGGTCTCTTCAGGACCGATAGACCTTCCTGCCCCTGTGGTTCCGTAAGCCAGGTTCGCGGGTATATAGAGCTGATACCTGGCCCCTTCCTGCATTAGCTGCAGACCTTCGGTCCAGCCCTTGATGACACGATTGAGTGGAAATTGCAGAGGCTTGTTCCGTTTGTAGGAACTATCAAAGACCTCGCCATTTAGGTGCCGGCCTTCATAATTGACGGTGACCACATCGCGAGGGCCCGGGCGCTTTCCGGTACCGGCCTTGATGACCTTGTATTGCAGGCCGCTGGCGGTAGTCTTAACGCCTTCCGACTGGGCATTTTTTTCCAGAAAGGCCTTGCCCTCTCTCGCATTGATTTCCATCAGGCTCTCTGCCTGGACACCCAGGGGCATGAGGAAGACCATTAATAGTGTCAGCTGAAAAACTGGATTACGGATGAACATTGATATCTCCATTAAATCACGTGAGTTATGTTGAATAGTCCCATACACCGGCATCGGCGATTTTCACTCAGGGCCACATGACCCTAATAATCCCCTAGACTCGATTAATCACCAGACAGGCCGCAATGATATCGTGCAGCCCCTGCTTTCTGGTGGTAAAGGCAATCATGATATAACCAATCAGGAACAGCATGCTGGAAAGGATCTTGGAAAAATGCCGTACGGTAGCCCGTAGAAATCCAATACGCTGTCCTGCCATGTCCGTTACCCTGATATTCAGTGCCAGCTTTCCCAGGGTGGCCTGATGCTCGGAACTTTCCATGCCAGCATAGTACAACCAGGGCACAATAAATCCCGCCAGCTCTAACAGCCCCTCGGACTCAGTCACCATATTCGTCAATTCCAGACTGCCACTGATCAGTATCCCCAGGGCGGCAATCATCAGGCCAATAAGAAACCAGTCGATAACGAAGGCAAAAAGACGCTTCCAGAATCCAGCATAACCGAAAAAGTGCTCACTTTTCTCGATATCCTGAAACTCCATCTGCTTCAGATTGACCTGGTTCATTGACGGGGTTGACTCGCCTTGGTCGTGGGGAACAGAATGACCTCCGCCTGCCCTATGCCTCGAGGATCCGATGCCGCCTGAACCTGACCGCTTTGCCTATCCATGACGATTGCCTGCATATTGCCATAGGCCTGATCCTGAACCTTCATGGTGTAACCCATATGATTCAGTGCCTGTAATACATCCATGCCAAAGGCATCGGCCTCATGCTGTACCTGGTCTGGCAGATACTGATGATGAAACCTGGGTCGCGACACGATGGCCTTTGCATCGCCCCCTGCAAAGAACTCCAGGCTCCCCAGCAGTACCATGCTGATGATTCGGCTGCCACCGGGTGTACCAAGAATCGCCAGACGTTCACCGTCATCCAGGAAAGTAGGTGTCATGCTTGACAGCATACGCTTTCCCGGCTCGATGGCGTTGGCCTCGGCCCCGACCAGGCCATAGACATTGGGGGTACCGGGTTTCATCGAGAAATCATCCATCTCATCATTGAGCAGGACCCCTGTCCCCGGTACCACAAAACAGGAACCAAAGGGATAATTAACAGAGAGGGTCGCCGACACTCGGTTCCCCTCGGCATCAAGGATTGAAAAATGCGTCGTATCCCTGCCCTTAGCCCCGGATACGGGTATTGGTGGCAGGGTCGAACTGGGAGTAGGCTGGTCGGCCTTGATACCCAGCCTGAGTGATTCTGCATACTCCTTGCTAAGTAGCCGCTTGAGCGGCATATCGACGAAATCCGGGTCGCCCAGGTACTCGGCACGATCACGATAGGCTCGTCGCATGGCCTCGATGAGCCTTTGGGTACGCTCCCTTTCATTCAGGTTTGACCAGTCATAGCCCTCGAGAATATTCAGGATCTCGACCAGGACTACGCCACCCGATGATGGGGGAGCTGCCGTGGTGACCTTCATATGATGGAATGTGCCAGTAACCGGCCTTCGCTTAACCAGTTTATATTGGCTTAGGTCCTTCAGGGTCCAGATACCGCCTGCATCACGCACCCCCTTCACCAGCTTGCGGGCCAGTTCTCCGGA
>JANTGN010000047.1 GCA_024762895.1 Thiotrichales bacterium | reverse complement strand
ATGGCAAGAAACCCCGTCGCCAGGAATCCTGTTGCCAGGCATTTGAACCACTATAACCGGGCTCAGGCACAGATAGACCGGAAACAGCAGCTAAAATCCGGCTATCTCAAGAATCGCAAGGGTTATTTGAAGGATTTGGATCACTAAGGTTCCCAAGGGGATTGATTCGCGCCCTCCCTGGCGCTCACCCTTCGGGCTGCCTGTGGCAGTCCTCATCGGCTTTCCTGCCGATGAGTCGAACCCGAACAGGGGTTCTCGTCCACCTGGTAGCACTAACAAAAACGCCCCGGCTAATGCCGAGGCGTATTTGTTAGTGGCGTCCCCTAGGGGATTACTCAGGGCTATCCCTGCCCAGCGCCCTTCGGGCCGCGCTATGCGCGTTCCGATTTGTTCCGGACAAATCGGTCGAACCCGAAGTGATTAACTCGCATCACAGAATATCAACTAATAAAAAAGCCCAATCTAATGATTGGGCTTTTTTATTAGTGGCGTCCCCTAGGGGATTCGAACCCCTGTTACCGCCGTGAAAGGGCGGTGTCCTAGGCCTCTAGACGAAGGGGACGCAGCAAACTCGTTTACTGGTCTCTTTTATGTTCATCGTCGGTTGTGACCATGAAGGTCGTTACCACCCCGGTGAACAAGAGCAGGAACCCAATGGGTACCAGCATAATAAAAAACTTAGCCATCCCCTCGGCGCCATTGAACATGGCTGTGAAACCAATGACCAGGCTTAGGAAGGTCATGATTCCGCCGAAGTAGGCTGTATAGCGGCCAATGCGTAACATATTCTATCTCGCCCTGGCTACCAATCCACACACTGTTCTGGTGGAGCTAGGCGGGATCGAACCGCCGACCTCTACAATGCCATTGTAGCGCTCTCCCAGCTGAGCTATAGCCCCGAAAGAAGGCGAGTATTCTAGTGACTCTTGGGCCAATGTCAAGCCTGCTTTTGCTCGATTTTGGCCCATGAGTCGCGCAGGGTCACCGTGCGGTTGAAAATGGGTTTGTTATGACTGTGATCGGCATCGACACAGAAGTAGCCTTCACGCTCGAACTGGAAGCTATCCCCTGCCCTGGCATCCGCCAGACTACGCTCCAGATAACACTGGGTCAGGCTACGCAGAGAATCGGGGTTGATGAATTCCTTGAAGTCTCGTTCCTTGATCGCATCTGGCTGCGGTTCCACAAATAATCGATCATAGAGCCTGAGCTCGGCCTCTACCGCATGGGCTGCCGATACCCAGTGAATCACCCCTTTTACCTTACGGCCTTCGGGATTTGCACCCAGGGTGGCTTCATCGCAACTACAACGTAGCTCGATGATATCGCCCTGCTCGTTCTTGATCACCTGATCACAACGGATGACATAGGCGTTTCTCAGACGCACCTCGCCGCCGCTGACCAGTCGTTTGAATTTTTTATTGGGTGCGACCTCCATAAAGTCATTCCGGTCGATATACAACTCCCGTGTAAAGGGAATGGTTCGAGTACCCATGGACTCATTCTGGGGGTGATTCGGAACGGTCAGTTCCTCGAGCTTGTCTTCGGGGTAGTTTTCCAGCACTACCTTGAGCGGATGCAGCACGGCCATTCGCCTGGGGGCATGCTCGTTCAGGTCATCACGAATCGCTGATTCCAGCATCCCCATTTCGACACTATTTTCGGACTTGGTCACACCGATACGATCACTGAATTCACGGATCGAGGCCGGGGTAAAACCACGACGCCTCAAACCAGCGATGGTTGGCATGCGGGGGTCATCCCAGCCCTCGACAATTCCTTCCTCGACCAGCTGGGTCAGCTTCCGCTTACTGGTGACGGTATATTGCAGATTAAGACGCGAGAACTCGATCTGCCGGGGATGACAGCCTACCGAGATATTATCCAGCACCCAGTCATACAGCGGACGATGATCCTCAAACTCCAGGGTACAAAGTGAATGGGTCACGCCTTCCAGGGCATCCGAGATGGGGTGTGTGTAGTCATACATGGGATAGATACACCATTCCTCACCGGTCTGATGATGAATCACACCATGGCGTATACGATAGAGGGTGGGATCACGCATGTTCATGTTTGGTGAGGCCATATCAATCCGGGCCCTTAACACCCGGCTGCCATCTTCAAAATCACCGGCCCGCATACGCGTAAAGAGATCCAGATTTTCCTCCACACTGCGTTCTCGGTAAGGGCTATCCTTACCGGGCTCGGTGAGGGTACCGCGGTATTCGCGTGTCTGCTCTGCATTCAGATCACAGATATAGGCCTTGCCGTTTTTAATCAGTTCGATGGCAAACCCATAGAGCTGCTCAAAATAATCCGAGGCGTAATAGAGTCGGTCCTCCCAGTCAAAACCTAACCAGCGTACGTCTTCCTGTATGGCCTTGACGAACTCGAGATTCTCTTTATGGGGATTGGTGTCATCAAAACGAAGATTACACTGCCCCTGATATTCCTGGGCAATGCCAAAATTCAGGCAAATGGACTTGGCATGGCCAATATGCAGGAAACCATTCGGTTCGGGTGGAAAGCGTGTAACGACCTTGCCGTCATTTTTACCCTGCTGGATATCTTCATCTATAATATGCTGAATGAAGTGTCTGGGCTTATTCTCTTCGTGACTACTCATGCTATGCGGGCCTGCTCTTGGGTGCGTTAATGGGGTTATGATGCACTGGCAATGCGCTCCTGGATAGTCGCCAGGGCCTGGTCTATACGTCGTAGACTGGCCTCTTTACCAACCAGGTATATCGTCAGATCCAGATCGGGGGATGGAGCCCCGCCAGTGACGGCCAGGCGCAGGGGCATGCCGAGCTTACCAAAGCCGATCTCCATTTCATCGACGACCGATTGCATGGCCGCATGGATGGACTCACGATCCCATGCCTGCAGGGCGCCCAGTTTGATTTTGATGGCCTCCAGCGGGGCTATTGCTGCTTCCTTGAAGGCCTTCTTGGCCGACTTTTCGTTGTAGGTGTCAAAATCCCGGTAATAAAAGGCACAGATATGGGCCAGTTCTACCAGGGTCTTGGCACGCTCTCGCTGCGCACTCACCACCTCGACCAGGTCAGGGCCCTCGGTCGGATCGATGTCCATATGCCCCATATGCACACTCATCAGGCGGGCTATATGCTTCGGCTCACTGGCCATGATGTACTGCTGGTTGATCCACAGCAGCTTTTCGGTATTAAACGTGGAGGCCGATCGATTAATCGCATCGACATCGAATAACTCGACCATCTCATCGACACTAAAGATCTCGCGGTCTTCATAAGACCAGCCCAGACGTACCAGGTAATTAAGCAGGGCCTCGGGTAGAAAGCCCTCATCACGATATTGCATAACGTTGACCGCACCATGACGCTTGGATAGGCGCGCCCCGTCATCACCCAGGATCATTGGCACATGGGCATAACGTGGTAGTTCTTTCCCCATGGCCTTGAGAAGATTGATCTGGCGTGGGGTGTTATTGACGTGATCATCACCACGTATCACATGGGTAATACCCATATCATCATCATCGACAACGACGGTCAGATTATAGGTAGGTGCACCGTCCGTGCGGCGAATGATGAGATCATCCAGTTCATTGTTCTGAAAGACGATACGACCTCGAACCATATCATCAAATACGACTGAACCCTCCACCGGATTTTTAAAACGAATCACATGCGGTTCCGAAGGGTCAATCTCGCGGCTGCGGCAATGACCATCATAACGGGGCTTCTGTTTATTCTGCATCTGCTGCTCGCGCAGGCTATCCAGGCGCTCACGTGAACAGTTACAGCGATAGGCATGTCCCTGTTCCAGGAGTTCATCGATCACCTGGTTATAACGGTCGAAACGCTCGGTCTGATAAAAAGGACCCTCATCATATTCCAGCCCCAGCCAGGTCATACCTTCCAGGATGGCATTCACGGATTCAGTCGTGGAACGCTCAAGGTCGGTGTCCTCTACCCTGAGCACAAATTCACCCCCATGCTTACGGGCATAAAGCCAGGAAAAGAGTGCGGTGCGTACACCTCCTACATGCAGGTAACCGGTCGGACTGGGGGCAAAACGAGTACGTACTTTCATTTCGAAGATTCGTTCAGAAAAAAGAAGCTATTCTACCAGAGCAGAACCGTCTTTATGGTCCGTTTTTGGTTTATAAGGCATCATCGGGCCGATTCAACAGATCAAGCTGACGACTGGCCTCATTCAGTAATGCCTGGCGATTCAAAATAAGCCGCCAGCGGTTACCCCCTGCCTGCCGCCATAGAACACAGGCACGTATACCAGCCAGCAGGAGTACACGAATCCTTGCCGCATTATCACCCACCTGCAGATATTGAGGATCGCCCTGCACCATTATCCTGGGGCCCATTTCACTGATGGTTTCCTGGTACAGATCGGCAAGGCGTCCAATCACCGCCGCATTCACCTCGCCAAAATACTCTCGTTGCTGTACTGCGCCCTGTAGCCCCTTTTGCAAGATGTCCAGGGTCTCGGGTCTTTTACTGAGTCGTCGCTCAAGATGAATCAACCCTATGGAGTAACGCGTCAGTTCCATCGCCTGCTGCGGATCCTGGGGCTTGAGCTGCATCGACAGGGTCTCAAAGCCCAGCCTTAAGCCCTGCAAGCCGCTATAAATACCCTCGGGGGTATCTGCATCGAACTGAAACAGGCTGCCTATAGAGGCTTCCCAGGCCTCCTTCTCACAGCGCCCCTCCCTGGCAATCTGCTGGACCAGGCGTACGGCCTGGAAAAGCCCGGCCAGGGCCAGACTACGGTTAGTATGTGAGCGTTGCATAGTATCTACAGCTTCTCTTTGAACACCGGTTCATCGATGCCTTTTTCAATAATGGCTCCACCCAGACAGACCTCATTCTGATAAAAGGCCACGGCCTGACCAGGTGTTATCGCCCTTTGTGGATCATCAAAATCCAGCTGCCAGCGATCCTCAGATAGCTGATGCAGCATACAGCCCTGGTCCGGCTGGCGGTAACGGATCTTGGCGGTACAACGCAGGGGTTCTTTAGGAGCCTCGTGACTGATCCAGTTCAACTGGCTGGCGATCAGCGAACTGTGAAAAAGCAGGTGATGATCATGTCCCTGCCCCACGATGAGCTGGTTTTTCGCCATGTCCTTGGCCACCACGTACCAGGGTTCTGCACTGGCACCCTGCCGCCCCCCAATACCCAGTCCCTGGCGCTGTCCCAGGGTGTAATACATCAGACCCTGGTGTTCTCCAATCGTCTCACCGGCATCCGTCACAATCTGCCCTGGCTGGGCGGGTAAAAAGCGCTTTAGAAAATCGCTGAATTTACGCTCGCCGATAAAACAGATCCCGGTACTGTCCTTTTTATCATGGGTGATCAGGCCGGCCGCCTCGGCCATTTCCCTGACCCTGGGTTTTTCAAGCTCACCAACCGGAAACAGGACCCGTTTTAGCTGCCGGGCCTGCAACATGCAGAGAAAATAACTCTGATCCTTGTTGTTATCCAGACCACGGAGTAACAGAGGGGTACCCTGTGCATCTCGCCCGACTCGAGCGTAATGCCCGGTCGCAATCAGATCCGCCCCCAGGTCCAGGGCATGATCAAGAAAGGCGCGGAACTTGATTTCCCGGTTACACATGATATCCGGATTTGGCGTACGCCCTGCCCGGTATTCGCCCAGGAAGTATTCAAACACACGATCCCAGTATTCATGCGAAAAATTGACCGTGTGCAGGATAATGCCCAGGCGATCGCAAACGGCCTGGGCATCTGCGAGATCTTCTTCTGCCGCACAGTAACCTGCCTCATCATCTTCTTCCCAGTTCTTCATGAACAGCCCCTGAACCTCGTAGCCCTGTTCCAGCAACAAGAGGGCCGCGACTGAGGAGTCTACGCCGCCCGACATGCCGACGATGACGCGTTGTCTATGGGAATGGCTCATGCTAAATCGACTTCATGAATTAAAGCGAGAGGATAGGAGTGCCCGTTCAGGTAATCATCAATACTACGCAGCACCAGTGGGCTACGTAAGTTGCCGGGCATTCTAGCCAACTCTTCCCGACTCATCCAGAGACAGCGTTCTATGTCGGGATCCAGCACCCTGTCGGCGTGTTCCTGAAGGGCCTGACAAATGAAGGCAAAACGGAGATAGGTCGTACCCGATGCCTCGTGCTTCCATCGATAGATCCCACTCAGAGCCCGGGGCTCCACCGTCCAGGCGGATTCTTCCAGGGTTTCACGAATCACCGCCTGAATCAGATCCTCTCCATCCTCCAGGTGTCCGGCCGGCTGGTTATACACCCGTCGCTCCTTGATGACCTCCTCAACCATCAGAAAGCGTCCTTCGGCCTCAACGACAGCGGCCACGGTGACATGAGGTTTCCAGGTCACGAATCGGCTCCGGCGGTAAATAAGGTCAAAATGGTTATACTGTGGAATAAAGGACAGAGGCTCATGGCATCATCATAACAATGGAAATACGTTCCAGCCATTCATCAAACCAGCGCCTGACCGCCAGTGCGGAAGGTCTGACCCAGCGTTATCAGCCCGGCCAGGTACTGGAGGCCAGGGTATTGTCTGATCCTGCCCGCGGCACGACGAACCAGGGCATTCGTGTGCAGGTAGGCAACCAGATACTGGAACTGCACAACCAACTGGCAGTCAGTTCCGGGGAACTCCTGCGGCTTCGTGTGCTTAGTGCCGAACCCAGACTAGAACTCGAACTGATGCAGGCCAATCAGAGACAGGATAGCGCCCAGCCCAGGGCCGAGCTGATGAATTCATCACTGAAGCAGTTCATTCCAAGACAGCAGGGGCTTCAATACCTGACGGCAACACTGACACAGGCCCTGAATCAAGATTCGCTCCCCGCCGATATCAAGACCTCTATGCAACAACTGCTCGCCAGCCTGCCCCGGTCGGGAGCACTGCTTAGTTCGGATAAGCTGACCGAGGTCATCAGGAGCAGTGGCCTGTTTCTGGAAAGCACACTGGCCGCCGGCCGGTCCATTCCCAATAGCGACCTCAAGTTGTTGTGGCTCTCCTTACTGGCCCAGTTGCGCACATATTTGCCTGCAGGAGGCCATGCGGCCTCCCTGCCCCCTGAGAATCAGAAAGACACCCCACTACCGTTTTTACTGAACCCAGCGGCGCAGGCACGCGTCCAGCCCAGCAGGACCCCACTTAAGCATGATGGCCTGGACCAGTTAATCCTGCGCCTGTTTGGACTCGCGGAATCAGCCGTCTCCCGCATCAGTCTGAATCAGCTGGCAACCGCAGAGGCACAGCAGCAAGGAGAAATGCGATGGAAGATGGATTTGCCCCTGATCTTCCCCAATAATGAGTTCGGTGTCCTTCAACTGTTTATAGAAAAAGAGCCCCCGGAATCAAAAGCCGGAAAGGCCGTTGAGGAGCCGCAGGAAATCCCATGGTCAGTTTCACTGGCGCTGGACATGCCCGGACTAGGTCCGTTACATGCCCGACTTCGGCTCAGGGACAAGACACTGGAGACAAGAATCATTGCTGAACTGAATGAAACCACGGATCGCCTGAATACATACCTTCCCCGGCTCAGGGAACGACTCAGACAACAGGGCCTGGAGATCAGCTGCCTGGAATGCCATCAGGGCCAACCCGATCAGGACTCGTCCGACCTGAAATTCAGCATGCTGGATATCGAGGTATGAAAAAGAAAACAGACCAGGCTGTTGCACTGCGCTATAGCGGAAAGGACTCGGCGCCCCGAGTCACGGCCAAGGGTAGCGGAGAACTGGCTGAACAGATCATCAAGCTGGCAAAAGAACACGATATTCCGATTCAGGAAGACCAGCAACTGTTGCAGTTACTGGCTCAGATCAAACTGGGAGATGAGATTCCGGAGTTGCTCTATGTGGCAGTTGCGGAGGTACTCGCATTTGCTTATTACGTGAGTGGCAGGATCCCCGGCGAGGAGAAAGATTAACTACGCTGACCACCATGCAGACTGGCAATTAATTCGGCTTCACCACGGTTCAGTCCGCAGGCAGCGATAATATCATCCACCTTAGCCCCGCGATGAATGAGCTTAATGGCCTGCGAATAGGACTTATCGCCCTGATCACGCAATTCCAGTTCATCCTGACGCGTACGAATGCCATGTAAGCGTTGTTCTATTTCACCCCGCTTGCGATCTGCAACAATTTCTTCTTCACACAGGGCGCTCACGGCCCCTTTCATGGTCAGCACGTCGGCCTGCAGGTCCCTGACCTGTTTTCCCAATACCGTCAGTCGCTGGCCCAACATCATCAGGGCCGATACCAGGGCCAGCACGATCAGTGCTATCAGGGTCAGTATGATGCCGTTGATAATCATCTATGCATACTCGTCTATATGACCAGGGCGCTGAGGCTTGTCAGAAGATGACTCCTTATTTTCCTCTGCACGTTCATTGTGCTGATCATCATCAGCGTCTTCCTTTTTCTTACCCGGCTGTCCACGCTCACCCTGCTTATCAACAACCGACCGTGAAGGCCAGCTGGGCGTCAGGGGACGAATATCGGGTGTCTCTGCCATGGCTTAGATATGGGATACGTCCATCCATTCCTCTTCGGAAAGCAACTTATCCAGGTCAACCAGGATAATGAGTTCATTATCCCGATGAGCCACACCCTTGATATAACGGGAGCTTTCGTCATTACCGACATTGGGCGCAGGCTCTATCTCGCTGGCATCCAGTTCCACCACCTCGGCCACACTATCAACGAGTATACCGATGACATTTTCATTCGCTTCGATGATGACGATACGGGTCGATTCGGTCATATCCTCTGGCATCAGTCCAAAGCGATTGCGAGCATCGATGACCGCAACCACGTTACCACGCAGGTTGATTATACCCAGGACATAGGAAGGGGCTCCTGGCACCGGGGCAATCTCGGTGACACGAAGTACCTCCTGCACACCCATGACATTTATGGCATAGGTCTCGTCAGCGAGAGTGAACGTCACGCATTGCATACGTTGGCCCTCGGCTGCGGCAGCGCTTTCACTCATAATTTGTACTCCTATAGACTGCTGTCAATATTTTGTCGTTGTAATCTAGTCTAATCCATATAAAGCAGCTTTCATGCCATCAACGAAAAATTCATGCCTTAAGACTAGTCAAGCTGTTCCCTGCTTTCCAGTATGCGGGCGAATTCCTCGACATCGAGCAGGGCACACATCTGTTCAATGATCGTCCCCGCCAGCCACTTGCGCTTGCCTCGAACCGAACGCCAGTGAACCTCATCGGGACTCAGAGTCATGGTTTCTGAGACGGCATCGGCGGCCAGTCCCCAGCGCTTGCCGCCGATTAAGATTATAGTTTCAGGCCTTGTACGTCCTTCCTGGCCTATGGCCGGGGGCGTACGGCCCTCGGGCATGACCAGCAGTGCTGGGTCAACGACCTTCACGGTCGACTCGTGGGACTTTAACAGACCCAGAAAATGGGGCGCATGACCCGGCATCGGCACCACCTCCTCAGACCATGTCAGGATGCCATTGAGTCCATCCAGCGGGACCGCCAGTTTCAGGCCATAGACGGTAAACACCAGGCATTGAAAACGTTCCTCCGCCCAGGCAGGAATGTCCGAGGTCTTTTCTAACGCTTCCGGCGCTACCGCAACCTGCTGCTTGACCTGGACGGGCTCCTGGACTTCCACCTCCGGGGCCTCAACCGGTGGATGCAGGGCAACCACCACCGAATCCTGTGTCTGGGTCTCGACGGCAGGCTCAGTCACCTCGGCCAGCAGGCTATCGAGATAGGCATTGATTGCATGCTGCTGATCGACCAGTGTGGTGCCTGTATTCTTCTCGTTCTTCATAGTCTCAACTATTCATCGCTGCTGGTGGACTTTGTAATCCCATCAGATAGTCCAGCAGGCCTTTGTAATGAAGTGCTCCACGCGACCCCGAACGCATAATCGAGAGGGGGACACCAGCCAGACTGGCTTCTCGGAACTGTGTATCAATAGGAATGACCGATGCCCAGATCTGCTCAGGGTATCTCTCTTTCAGTTCCTGCAGGGCATCCAGCGATGCCCGCGTACGCCGATCAAACAAGGTCGGCACAATCGTATAGCTGAGGCTGAACTGTTTGGACCTCTGAATCATCTGCAGGGTTCTTAGCATACGCTCCAGCCCCTTGAGGGCCAGAAATTCCGTCTGAACCGGGATAATAAGGTGATCACAGGCCGCAAGGGCATTCACCATCAGGACTCCCAGCATCGGCGGACAGTCGATCAATACATAGTCATAATCTTCATCAAGCGTCTCCAGCGCCTTGGATATGACCAGCCCCATGCCCTCCTTCGTTCCCAACTGGCGATCCAGCGTGGCCATGGCGGTTGAGGCCGAAAGCACAAACAGGTTTTCAACCTGGGTAGGTTCTATCAGGGTCTCGGGCTGTAGTTCCTGATGGGCCGCGGCGCGCTGATAGAGCATGTACCCGCTCTTCTCGGTCGATTCAGGATCAAATCCGAAGTAACTGGTCAGTGAACCATGGGGATCCAGGTCAATCAGGAGGGTCTTTTGGCCACGACGAGCCAGCCAGCCACCTAAGGTGACTGCCGAGGTGGTCTTACCAACACCACCTTTCTGATTTGCTACGGCCCATATCTGCATGATTCACGGCCCCCTCCGCAGGGGCAGTTCTTGCAGGGCGCGGTCCAGGACGGGACTTCCACTACCGCGCAGTTCAATATCTTTCATCAGGTAACCCTCGGCCTGCTCGGGGGCAGCCGCCTCATAATTACCTGCCGCCAGCACGATAAGAACCACCCGGCGGTTCTTATTTCTACCCTCCCTGGTCGTATTATCGGCAATTGGCCGAAATTCTCCATAACCAATGGCCGCCATATTCGCGGGATTCATGCCCGTATCGGCCAGTAAGCGAACCACGCTGGCCGCCCTGGCGGCAGATAACTCCCAGTTAGAAGGATAGACCGGGTTGCTGATGGGTACATTATCGGTAAAGCCCTCGACATGGATCTTATTGGGAAAGGGCTTGAGTATTCGAGTGATATCACGAATGACGGGCACGGCCTGACGCGATATCTTGGCACTGCCACTGCTAAAGAGCAGGCTGCTCTTTATTTCTATTTCTAACCAGAGATCATTGCGTTTGATATTGACCAGATCACTATCAATTTGTGGAGACAGGGCGTCTTCCAGTTCATCGGCCATGGTCTCAACGACCTGCAGGGTCTGGTTTAGTCGCTCGGTATCAATGATGTCTTCGCGTGGCATCTCCGCTGAATCCTGCTCCAGGGCATTCGTGGCCTCTTTCTGGAGCTGGATATTGTCATTACGATCGGTCTTAGCGACCTCCCCGACCTGTATCGGAGTAAGTGAACGCTGCTCTTCCGCAAAGGTACCAGCGGGATCAAAGGCTGCTTCCAGGGTGTCTGAAAGGACGCGATATTTACCCTCATTAACAGATGAAACGGCATACATAACGACAAAAAATGCAAACAACAGGGTGATGAAATCGGCGTAGGACACGAGCCAACGTTCATGATTAATATGTTCTTCCTGTCGTTTTTTCCTCGCCATATTCCGTCACCTACTCGGCAAGATATCCCAGGAGTTTGCTTTCTATACTCCGCGGGTTTTCGCCCTCGGCAATAGAAACCAGGCCATCCAGGATCATTTCGTTGTGGCTGACCTGTCTCTGTACGACGCTTTTGAGCTTGCCTGCGATGGGTAGTAAAAACAGGTTAGCCCCGGCGACACCATAAATGGTTGCCACAAAGGCGACGGCTATCCCCGCCCCCAGTTTGCTGGGATCAGAAAGATTTTCCATGACATGGATGAGCCCCATCACGGCACCAAGAATACCGATGGTGGGAGCATAGCCACCCGCCGCTTCGTAGACCTTTGCACCAGCCATATAGGCATTTTCCTGGGTGCCGATATCCACATCCAGTACCATGCGTATGGTTTCTGGCTCACTGCCATCGATCAGCATCTGCAGGCCTTTACGCGTAAAAGGATCCCCTTCCTCGTCGGCGATATCCTCCAGACCCAGGAGACCCTCCTTGCGCGCAATCTTACTCCACTCGATGATCTTCTCTACCACCACCTCGTTATCTGTACGCGGGGGAACGACAATCCAGGCAAGCATCTTGATGGCGCGTATAAAGTCTCTCTGCGGAGATTGCAGAACGACCGCACCCAGGGTGCCGCCAGCCACAATCAGGAAGGCCGTAAGCTGCAAAAGGGAGCCAATATGCCCCCCTTCCAGAAAATTACCTCCAATGATGGCCACCAGGCCAATCAGGAGTCCGATGATGCTGAGAAAATCCATCAGGTGTTCCTGCTAATCGCGGGGCCGATTTCCGTAAGGCCAAGCACCTGATCAGAGAGCCCGGCCTCGGCCACCGCCGCAGGCATCCCATAGACAACACAACTGGCCTCATCCTGTGACCAAATCTTGCAACCTGTATTTTTCATGGCTCGGCAACCTTCTCGGCCATCCGCGCCCATGCCGGTGAGTATCACAGCTAATGCACGCCCCGGATAGGCCTTGGCCACCGATTCAAAACTCAGATCCACACAGGGCCGATAATGCTGACTTTCCGGACCCTTTTCCACACGAACCTTGCCAAGACTGCCTCTTTTCTCAACCAGCATCTGCATACCGCCCGGAGCCAATAAAGCCGTTCCAGGCTCCAGGGCATCTCCATCTCTGGCTTCTTTAACTGAAATCTGACATAACTGGTCAAGTCGTTGGGCAAAGGCCGGGGTAAAGCTGGCCGGCATATGCTGGACCAGAATAATAGGATGCGGGTAAGACGCGGGTAGCGCCGTCAGGACCTTCTGTAGTGCAACAGGGCCACCGGTCGAGGTGCCAATCGCCAGAAGATCGATGTTAACCCTCGAGACTGCGGATCCTCGAGTCGTCTGGGGCGCAGGGGTAGCGGCTGCAGATTTAGTGGTTGCTGGCCTGGTGACAGTGGAGGTAGTAGATGGACTGGGTCGGGTTCTCTGCGGGGCCATGGGGCGGCTACGGGCAACGGTCTTAACCTTATTGCACAGCAGACGCTTGGCCTCGTCGCGATCGCTTGAGATATCCTCAAATTTTTTGGGCAGGAAATCCAGAGCACCCGCTTCTAAGGCATCCAGGGTCGCCTGGGCGCCATCATGGGTCAGGGAAGAGAACATAATAATCGGTGTTCGGTGCAGAGCCATGATGCGACGGGTAGCCGTAATACCATCCATGACCGGCATCTCGATATCCATCGTGATGACATCCGGCTTGAGTTCCCCGGTCTTCTGTATCGCCTCACGTCCATCCGATGCCGTACCTACGACGGTCAGCATGGGATCGGCGTCGATAATCTCGACTATTCTACGCCTGAAAAAACCTGAATCATCTACTACTAAAACCTTGATCGGCATTAAGCCTCCCAAACGCTGTTAACTCGAAAAGGCCATCAGGTATGTGCCTTGATTAAACTGGGAACATCGAGAATCAGGGCAATGCCCCCATCGCCAGTTATCGTAGCGCCAGCAAAACCTGCGAGTCCATGTAAACCTGATCCCAGCGGCTTGATTACCACCTCTTCCTGTCCCACGAGCTGGTCGACCACAAGGCCAACACGTCGGTTACCCACAAATACAACCAGGACATGGCCATGTGGTTCTTCTCCACTGGCTCCACCCTTGATCAGCCAGTTCCTCAGATAAAAAAGCGGTACTGCCTTTTCTCGGACAATCACGACTTCCTGATCATCTACGGTATTGGTCTTGGAAAGATCCAGGTCAAAGATCTCTGAAACACTGGTCAGAGGTATGGCGAAACGCTGCCCCCCCACAATGATCATCAGGGTCGGCATGATGGCCAGCGTCAGGGGTAACTTGATCCGAATGATTGAACCCCTGCCATATTCGGAATCTATCTCTACCGTACCGTTGAGACCAGCTATCGCGGTCTTGACCACATCCATCCCTACGCCGCGACCCGAGACATCAGAGATCTCGGTCTTGGTAGAGAAACCGGGTGCAAATATCAGGTTATAGGCATCTTTATCGGTCAGCCGATTTGCGGCCTCTTCATCCATCATGCCCTTTTCTACCGCCTTGCTGCGCAGTACATCTGGATCCATCCCCTTACCGTCATCCTGAATCATGAGCAGGATATGATCGCCCTCCTGCTCGGCGGATAAAACCACATGCCCTTCCTCAGGTTTTCCATTTTCCTTACGGACTTCCGGCAACTCGATACCATGATCTACGGAGTTACGAACCAGATGGATCAGGGGGTCAGCCAGGGCCTCGACCAGGTTTTTATCCAGGTCGGTCTCTTCACCCCGCAATTCCAGACGGATCTTTTTGTTCAGGCTCCGTGACAGATCGCGAACCACACGGGGGAATCGGCCAAAGACCTTCTTGATCGGCTGCATCCGCGTCTTCATGACGGCGCTCTGAAGATCTGCGGTGACCAGATCCAGATTGGCAACGGCCTTATTCACCTGTTCATCATGCATGGCGGCACGTAGTGTAGAGAGGCGGTTTCTGACCAGTACCAGTTCTCCCACCAGGTTCATGATGTCATCCAGTCGCTTGGTATCGACACGGACCGTCGTATCTGCGGCAGGTTTTGGGGCTGGCCTGGCCGCCGGAGCTGCCGGTTTTGTCTCCCCCTTTTTCGTGGGTTCGGCTTTGGGTGTTGTCTTGGGTTCTGTTTTGGCTGGTTCGGGAGCTGGTTCTGGTTTTTCCCCTTTCTGAGCAGCGGGACCCTGCCCCTTGCCATGCAGGTCATCCAGCAGGGCCTCGAATTCATCATCGGTGATCAGGTCGGAGCCATCTTCAGCCGTCCCTTTCTCTTCGGGGGCCTTGGGTGCGTCGGCATTCGCGGCCGGGGCTCCACCAAATTGCCCCTTGCCATGCAGGTCATCCAGCAGGGCCTCGAACTCATCATCGGTAATATCTTCGCTTTCGCTTCCAGCTTCTTCCTGAGAGGCTTCGGGTTTGGTCGCACCACCGGCCTGAGGCATGGCATCCAGCAGGGCCTCGAACTCTTCATCGGTGATATCGCCTTCTTCTGCGGATGCTGCTTCAACCGCTTCGGGCTCAGCAACGGGTTTGGCAGGTGTTTCGGTAGCAGCGGCTCCTGCACCTGGAACCGTATAACCATGCAGGGCATCGAGCAGGTCTTTTGGGGCCGGCGATGGCTCCTGACCGCCACGTAATTCATCGAACTGGGCATTCACAACATCCAGTACCGGCAGGATGTTATCCATCATGTCGGCATCGATGTGCAGATC
>JANTGN010000046.1 GCA_024762895.1 Thiotrichales bacterium | reverse complement strand
GTCGTTCTCGAGGTATTGTAAAAAGACCAGAGGTAATTCAGTTTCAGGATGTCGCTATTCAGGTAGCTTTCAACCTGGGCACCCACCGGCAGTGTGACCGAGCCTCCGGGGTTGTCGGGGTCGGGTAGTTCGATTTCACGCCCGATCTGGGTTTTGCCCTGTTGGTTAATCCGATAATAACTGAACCCCACGGCATGATTACCCTTGATTCGATAATAGCCATCGAGTCGCGCCACCTGACCGGGTGATTCCATGTTCAGGTCTTCCGTGGTACTCAGGTTGACACCCAGGACATAGGGCGAGGTAAGGCTGATATTCGTATTATTGTGGCCGATGATATAAGTGCCTACACGAACGTAGAGGCGGTCACGATTGTCGATATGCCCGGATTTTTCTTCTGTGGATAGGGCAGGCGTGCTCAGTAGGGTAAGCAGGATGATTGCAACAATACGAGTGACCATACGGTTTCCTTTTTATGGGATGGGTATCCAGAGGTCTTTAGGCCTTTTTTATGGTCAGGGATGGGGTATGTACAGTGTACAGGATCAATGCTTGTGATCAATATGAGCCAGCACTGTGATTAGTTGGGACGTGAGATTGAGTTGAAACATGGTCCAGCTAGTTTGATAGAATGATCAGGTTGAATTAGACAAGCTGATAATTTTGAAAAAAATATTGCTCGGCCTCATTGTCGGATTTATGCTCCTGATACCTCAGGGGCATGCCCGTGCGGCGGTCTATCAGGATTACAGCAGTATGCCCCTGGTGCAGATGATGCTGACCATGATGGATCTCATGGGGATGCTCAACCGAGTTCCGGCCTATGGTGGTTACGGTGGGCTGCCGGGTTATTCTCCGTTGTATTCGGCGACTGCGCCTTTTACCGGTCCGGGCATGACGCCCTATGGCTCAGGGCTTTCACCCTATGGTTCGGGCATGGGATATCCCGGCGGCTTTGGCAATCCCTGGCAGGGGCTGGATCAATATTCGGGCCCATCGAATTACACCTTACCCGGCCCAAAACCTGAGCAGGATGAGAGTTGGGGCATGGGTGCCCAGACCCTGACCAATCCCTGGGAGCCGTTGCCATCGGCGACTCGTTCGAATTTCGGCATGAACGGTATCTGGCAGGGACTCGGTGGAGACCTGATCGCGATCTACGGCAATCGGTTTTTGTGGACCGATCAGTATCAACGGAGCCTGAGTGGGCAGATGGAGATTCGCGGCGAGTATCTGTGGATGCGGATCTCGGGTAACAATGCCGTCTACGTCTTTCGAATCCAGCAGACCGGCGATGGCGGATTCACGGCAGCCAGTCGCAGTGGCCAGGTGATGCGTTTCAGGCGGTTATATTAAGTTAAGGAGTTTTCAATGAGCGATTCGATGATTTGGGTAGCCACGGGTATCGGTGTGTTGATCATAGTGATCAAGTTATTGATGGTCTATGGGTACCGTCGCCTGGTCGTCATGGACAAAACGGCTCAGGATCAGGAAAAGGACTGATCCGAGGCACCTTGTATTTGTATTAGGCGGATGGATTTAGGCGCTCTGCTATAAAGCTATCCAGCTGATCCAGTGGCACCTGAGTGGCCTCTTCATCCTTGCGCCCCTTGTATTCGAGTTCACCACTATCCAGACCGCGTTCACTGACGACCAGACGATGGGGGATACCGATAAGCTCCAGGTCCGAGAACATGACACCGGGGCGAACATTGCGGTCATCCAGCACAACCTCGTACCCCATACCCCTGAAACGCTCGTAGAGTTCTTCCACAAACTCTTTCAGGCGTTGTGATTTATGCATGTTGATGGGTGCCAGGGCCAGCTGGAACGGGGCGATGGGGTCCGGCCAGCAAATACCCCTGTCGTCATGGTTCTGTTCAATGGCAGCTGCTACCACGCGTGAGACGCCAATGCCATAACAACCCATGGTAAGGGTGGCGGACTTGCCGTTTTCATCCAGAACCGAGGCCTTGAGTGCCTCGGTATATTTTTGACCCAGCTGGAAGATATGACCGACCTCGATGCCACGCACGATGGACAGGGTCCCCTTGCCATCCGGGCTGGGGTCACCTTCACGTACGTTGCGCAGGTCGGCGGTCTCGGGTTCTGGCAGATCTCGTCCCCAGTTGACACCAATCAGGTGTTTGCCATCCTGATTGGCGCCACAGACGAAATCGCTGGATTTCGACGCAGCATGGTCGGCAATTACGCGCAGCGACAGACCTACGGGCCCTAATGAGCCAGGTTTGCAACCAGCTGCCTCGACGACGGCCTCTTCCGATGCAAAGCACAGAGGGGCGGCAACATCGGGAAGCTTTTCAGCCTTGATCTCATTAAGTTCATGATCCCCCCGCAGGACCAGTGCGATGATCTCACCTTCTTCATTACCCTCGACCAGCAGGGTCTTGAGGCAGCGCGCTGCAGGAATTTCAAGAAACTGACTCACTTCCTCGATGCTGTACTGATCGGGTGTGTCAATTTCACTCATGGCCTCGCTGGCTGGAGCCCTGTCGCCTTCCGAAGGCAGGGCCTCGGCCAGTTCCACATTCGCTGCATAATCACTTTCACTGGAGAAGGCTATATCATCTTCTCCGGAGGCAGCCAGCACATGGAATTCATGTGAGGCATTGCCCCCAATGGAACCGGTGTCGGCCAGGACGGCACGAAAATCGAGACCCAGGCGGGTAAAGATACGGGTATAGGTCTTGTACATCTGCTCATAGGTGTCCTGAAGTGACTCCTGTGTCAGATGGAAGGAATAGGCGTCCTTCATCAGGAATTCACGTGCGCGCATGACCCCGAAGCGAGGACGGATCTCATCTCGGAACTTGGTCTGAATCTGATAGAAGTTGACGGGTAGTTCCTTGTAGCTATGGACCTCATTCCGTACCAGGTCGGTAATTACTTCCTCATGGGTCGGCCCGTAACAGAACTCTCGACCATGCCGGTCTGTAATGCGCAACAGTTCAGGTCCGTATTGTTCCCAGCGTCCGGATTCTTCCCACAGCTCCGCGGGCTGTACCGAGGGCATGAGCAATTCAATGCCACCCGAGCGGTTCATCTCCTCACGGACAATGGTCTCGACCTTCCTCAATACCCGCAGGCCGTAAGGCATCCATGAATAGAGACCCGAGGCCAGTTTTCTGATCAGCCCGGCGCGAAGCATGAGCTGGTGGCTGATAACCTCGGCATCAGCCGGTGTTTCCTTGACCGTGGACAAAGGAAATTGTGATACACGCATGTGGGTGTTTACCTTAAATTAATCTAATATGAGGAGAGGTGTTAAAAAGTGCTGCCATTCCAGCCCCAGAGATGGCGCATCCCATTGGCGAATTCGATATAGATTCGATCCGCCGGGATCGCAAGCTCGCTGGACATCAGGTCACATAAACCCTTGGAAAGTTCAGCAGTGCGATCTTCGGGGAGACCCAGGCTCTTGAGCTCGAGGTAGGCCAGGGGCTCCTGGCTACCCCCGAACATCATATTCGGGTTACACACCAGACGAACCATGACATAGCCTTCCGGCTTACCCAGTAAAGAGGCCGTAGCCTCTGAGGCCCGGGCAACCAGGCCGTTGACTTTATCCTGTGGAATCGCCTGGTTGGTTTCAATACTCAGTAGCGGCATGATTACTTGCAGTACTCATTGATTTTTTTCTGCAGCTCATCCATGCGACGTTTCTTCTCTTCATAGGGCATGGCTACGACCTCACCATCCTTGATATAGCTGGTGCGATTGTGTTCCTGTAAAACACGGTAGCTTTCCCTGACGTCGGCACAGTATTTCTCCAGATCCTTTTTGTCGATGATCTCAACGGTGGTGCCCTGTTCGCCTTCAGGCTCAACGACCGCTTTGGAGGAATCATCTTTTGTCGATCTTGCGGGAGCAACCGGCTGGCTGCTACCTGTTACGGATTTTATTTCCTCGCTGGGCCGGTCCATGGGCGGTGTCTGAGTGTATTGCACCTTGCCATTATCATCCAGCCATTTATAGATGCTTGCAGACGCTGAAAGGCTGACCAGCAGGGTAGCCAGTAATAGAGCAAGAAAGGTCAGTTTTTTCATATTAGTTCCGTTCAGGTTTTTAATAGGTAAAGACTAGCAGATTCAACGGCATCGCTCATCCTGTTAAACAATATCCCTAAATATACGCTATATACTTTTAACTGTGCCACAACTGATAACATTGCATATCAAGTCCGATAACCCTTGGATTTGTAATAAGACTTACGCATATAAGAAAAATCTAATATACTTTTCAGCCATTGAATCGCGTTAACATCTTGTTGTAAGGACGTGAAATCTATTTTTGAGGACGGGGATACAATGAAATTCAGGCATCTAAGCACGATCATGGCCATTTGTTTCATCGCTGTTGGCCAGGCGAGTCCTGCCAGTGAAATAGAGGTCATACAGGCCAAATATAAAACCGTGCCCAGAATCCAGGTCTTCGATGGCAGCATTGAGGCGGTACATGAGACCACCGTATCGGCCCAGACCAGTGGGCGTATCGTCGAAGTTCTGTACGATGTGGATGATTACGTCGAGAAAGGGGCCCTGCTGGTGCGTTTCGAAGATACGACACAAAAGGCGGGGCTTGAAAAGGCAAAGGCCGGGCTGGTTGAAGCGCAGGCACGATACAGTGAGGCGCGGGCCGAATTTGATCGTATCAAGGGTATCTTTGAACAGAAACTGGTTTCCAAATCCCAATACGATCAGGCCGAAGCCTCTTTCAAGGCAGCCAGGGCTAAGCTTAATGCCAGTCGTGCGGCTAAAGATGAGGCCCAGATTCAATTCGACTATACTCAGGTTCATGCGCCCTATAGCGGAATAGTGACCTCACGACATGTCGAGGTCGGAGAATCCGCCAGCGTAGGGGCGCCCCTGATGACAGGGATATCGCTGGATTTCCTGCGTGTCCTTGTGCATATCCCCCAGAATTCAATCAATGCTGTCCGCACCCTTAAAATGGCCGAGGTTCAGGTCGCTGCAGATTCGCAGGCAGTTGCTGCAGAGAAAATCACTTTCTTTCCCTATGCGGATGCATCGACTAATACCTTCCGTGTACGGGCTTATTTGCCCCAGGGCATAGAGGGGCTGTTTCCTGGAATGTTCGTGAAGGTGGCTTTTCGCATTGGGGAAGAAAGGCAGTTGCTGGTACCCGCCAAAGCCGTTGTTTATCGCAGTGAGGTCACCGGTCTCTATATCCAATATGAGGATGGTTCTATAGTCTTTAGACAGGTACGTATTGGTCGTGGTACCCGGGATGGGGAACTCGAGATCCTGGCCGGACTGGACGAAGGTGAACGCGTCGTCCTGAATCCTGAACAGGCAATTTTGAGTATCAAGCAGCATACAGTCTCTGATGCAGAGGATGCCGTTAATGAGTGATCAAAAACTGGGGATCTCGGGACGTATTGCCCAGAAATTTCTGCTGACTGAAATTACCCCGCTATTGGCTCTGGTCGGACTTTTATTGGGTCTCTTTGCCATTGCGATTACCCCGCGTGAGGAAGAGCCACAGATTAATGTGACCTTCGCCAACGTATTTATCCCTTTTCCAGGTGCCACGGCCAGTGAAGTTGAACATCTCGTCAGTACGCCGGCCGAACAGGTGTTATCTGAAATCACAGGTATCAAGCACATCTATTCCACTTCTATGCCAGGGCTTTCGGTACTGACGGTTCAGTACAAGGTAGGGGAGGATCGTACGGATGCGATCGTGCGTTTATATAACAAGATTTTTTCCAATCAGGACTGGTTGCCTGCGAATCTGGGTGTGGGTCAGCCAATCATCAAACCCAAGGGGATTGATGATGTGCCCATCATTACCGCGACCCTGTGGAGTGATGATCCCAGCAAGGGGGCACATGAACTTCTCCAGGTGGCCCATGGACTGGAGGCGGAACTCAAACGGGTACCAGGAACGCGCGATATCTATACCATCGGGGGGCCTGACCGGGTAGTGCACGTGCAACTCGATCCGCAGAAGCTGGCCGGTTATGGCATCGCCCTGGATGACCTCACACGAGCCTTGCAGGCAGGCAATACAGTCAGGGATATCACGGCCCTGGTACGTGATAATAAGGAGATTCAGGTTCAGGCGGGTACCTTCCTGTCGACACCCGAAGAGGTTGCCCACCTGATCGTCGGGGTCAATGAGGGTAAGCCGGTCTATCTCGATGATGTGGCGGCAATTTCACTGGGACCAGATCAACCCGAGTCTTTTGTAATCTATGGTGATGGGAATCATAATCAGGTTGCCATGACCGGCATGACGCCTGCCGTCACCATCGCCGTGGCCAAGAAGCCCGGAACCAATGCCGTGAGTATCGCGCAGCGAGTCGTCAATCGCTTTGAACAACTGAAAGGGACTTTTATACCTGAAGGGGTCCATGTCGAGATTACCCGTGACTATGGGGCGACGGCAGACTCCAAGGCCAAAAAGCTCATCAGTAAGTTGATCTTTGCTACCGCCTCGGTGGTGCTTCTTGTACTGATCGCCCTCGGATGGCGCGAGGCCATTATCGTGGGTGTGGCGGTGATTATCACCCTGTTGATCACCCTGTTTGCCTCCTGGGCCTATGGCTTTACCCTGAACCGGGTATCCCTGTTTGCGCTGATATTTTCGATCGGGATCCTGGTCGACGATGCCATCGTCGTGGTAGAGAATATTCATCGCCATATCCAGATGGGACAGCATGACCTGAAAAAGGCCATTCCGGCTGCTGTTGATGAAGTTGGCGGCCCGACCATCCTGGCAACCATGACGGTCATTGCCGCGCTATTGCCCATGGCCTTTGTGACAGGGCTGATGGGGCCTTACATGAGTCCAATTCCTATCAATGCAAGCATGGGAATGCTGATCTCGCTGGCCGTGGCCTATATCCTCACCCCCTGGATGACCTACAAGATGTTGCACAGGGTCAATCATGCGCATGAGGCAGAGGCCGATGACAAGGGTGGTGCCTTGTATGGCATCTCGCAACACCTGGTTGGTATCTTTCTGGCGGGTACCCAGGCGGCAAAAAGACGTCGATGGTTATGGGCCGGGATACTCATACTGATTCTAGGATCGGTTTCACTGGTATATTTCCAGTTAGTCGTCCTGAAGATGTTGCCTTTTGATAACAAGTCCGAGTTTCAGGTCGTCCTGGATATGCCGGAAGGTACCTCTGTTGAGCAGACCACCCGAATCCTGACTGAGGCGGCGGATTATCTTGCCACCGTGCCCGAAGTCAGTAATTACCAGATCTATGCTGGTACGGCAGCGCCGATTAATTTTAACGGACTTGTGCGGCAATATTACCTGCGTGAAGGTGCCCATGTCGGGGATATCCAGGTCAATCTGGTGGATAAACACGAACGCGATCGCAAGAGCCATGAGATCGCCCTGTCGGTGCGCGGGCCACTGGATGCTATCGCGCAAAAATATAATGCCAATCTCAAGGTCGTCGAGGTTCCACCGGGTCCGCCCGTCATGTCTCCGTTGGTAGCAGAGATCTATGGCCTGGATTATGAAGGCCAGATCAATGCGGCCCGTAAGGTACGAAGTATTTTCGAAGGCACGGAGGGAATTGTGGATGTGGATGACAGCGTAGAATATCCTGCCCAACGCCTGGTCATGGAGGTGGACAGGAATAAGGCAGCACTGCTGGGCGTGAGCCAGCCCGCAATTACCGATGCCATAAGTACCATATTGTCCGGCAATGATGTTGGCTACCTGCATGGCCGAAATATGAAATATGCGGTCCCCATTCGGCTTGAATACTCAGTGGCTGATAAATCGGATATCGATACCGTTCTGTCCATGAAGGTCAGAAGTAATTCAGGCAAGTTGATCCCGGTTTCTGAACTCGTTCGTGTGATCGAAGACCGCCGTGAGTATTCCATTGCGCATAAGGACCTGTTGCCTGTTGTCTACGTGGTGGGAGATATGGCAGGCGACCTGGACAGTCCGCTCTATGGCATGTTTGAAATATCCGGGGCGCTGAAAGACCGGGAAATCACCCTGGGCCAGACGATCGATCAATATTTTGTCAATCCTCCGGATAATCCCTATTTCTACAGTCTGAAATGGGATGGCGAGTGGACCGTGACCTATGAAACATTCCGTGACATGGGCATCGCCTATGGCGTGGGTATGATCCTGATCTACCTGCTGGTGGTGGCCCAGTTCCGTTCCTATGCCGTACCCCTGATCATCATGGCACCGATCCCGCTCACCGTGATCGGTGTATTGCCGGGGCATGCCCTGTTAGGTGCCCAGTTTACCGCCACCTCGATGATCGGAATGATCGCCCTGGCAGGGATTATCGTACGTAATTCTATTCTACTGGTGGATTTCGTGAATGATCAGATCCGAACCGGTATGGGCCTGGAGGAGGCCATCGTGCGCTCGGCAGCGGTGCGTGCCAAACCGATTATCCTGACGGGGCTGGCCGCGATGATGGGGGCATTTTTCATCATCGATGACCCCATCTTCAGCGGCCTCGCAATCTCGTTGATCTTTGGTATCTTCGTTTCGACCCTGCTAACCCTGGTCGTCATACCGGTGCTGTATTACACCTATATGCGTACGCGATTGCATCTCATAACAGACTGAGGCCCGTCCTTCCTATATAACCGCGGTTAACAACCGCGGTTTTTTTGAGGATATGTCCTGGATCAAGAAAACGGATTCCACCAAGGGTTACATTCCCAATTATATAACGGTGATAAGGAGAAAACGGCATGAAACTTCAGGGTGTATTGAAGCAGCATTGGATGCAGTATGCGATGATTCCACTGGCCTTATTAGCACTATTTCTGGCGGCCTGTACCAGCAGTGATAGTGGAAACGGAATAGCGCCCACACCCAAGGTCATCGTCTCGGTCAGCCCGGCTGCCAACTCGACGATGGCAGCGATCACGACCACTGTCTCCATCGTGTTCGGCATCGATATGGACAAGTCCAGTGTAGAAAGTACTTTCACGCTGAGCCAGGCCGGTGGTGCGCCCGTGGCTGGAACGGTGGTCTACGATGTAGCCACCAAGACCGCCGTGCTGACACCCGCAGCGGCCCTGAGCCATAGCACCTCCTATACGGCGATCCTGGATAGCAGTGTACTTGCGGCCGATGGCTCAGCCCCCCTGACTTCGGATTATTCCTGGAGCTTTACCACGGTTGCGGCGCCTGTGACGATTGTGTCGGTCAGCCCGGAGGATGCTTCGACCACGGCCCTGGTTACAACCACGGTCGAAATCCTGTTTGGTATCGACATGAATAAGGCCAGTGTCGAAGGTAGTTTTACGGTCACCGAG
Source organism: Thiotrichales bacterium (assembly GCA_024762895.1). Lineage (GTDB taxonomy): Bacteria > Pseudomonadota > Gammaproteobacteria > J044 > J044 > JANTGN01. The sequence continues at coordinate 6,000 of JANTGN010000046.1, read as the reverse complement.
GTAGGCGGCTCGGCGGTGGCCGGGTCCGTGGTTTATGCCTCCGGTACCGACACCGCGGTCTTTACTCCATCGTCGGATTTATCATCAGATACGCAATATTCTGCGACGCTTGCCAGTACCGTCCAGGATGCCACGGGGGGCACGCCCCTGAGTTCCGACTACGTCTGGAGCTTTAGGATTGCCCCATCCACCGTCCTGGTGTCTACGGACCCCAACGGAGCGGTAGGCGCAACCGGGGCCGCGAGTACGAGTTCCGACATCGATGCTGAGGGTCGTTATATCGTGTTTGTTTCGACGGAATCGCTGACCACGGTCCCCACTGGAGGTGTCGCCCAGATTTATCGCAAGGATACTCAGACCGGCATGACTCGACTGGTGAGTACATTAGATGGTTCGGCACCCGCCAACGTCGCCTGCTTCGATCCGGTTGTCAACAGCACCGGCCGATATATTGCCTTTACTACCCTCGCTACAAACCTGAGCGCCCTATCGAATCGGGGTGCGACACAGGTCTATCTGAAAGATATAAAGACGGGAACCCTGGAAATGATCTCCAAGGCCAGTAATGGCAGCACCGGGGGCGGTGGTAACAGCGCCGCGCCAGCCATGAGTGCTAATGGACTTCTGGTCGCCTTCCATTCTGAGGCATCGGATCTGGTGGCCGTTGATGGCAATGGGATCGGAGATGTCTTTGTCTACAACACCCAGTCGGCCGTGATGGAACGGGTTAGTCTCGACTCGACCGGTGGTGATCCCAATAATGAAAGTGTTTTCCCCGATATCAGCGACGATGGACAATTTGTCGTCTTTAAGTCCTTCGCTAGCGATTTGGGAAGCTGTACCACTGGGCAGGGTGATATCTTTGTTCGTGATACCGTCAATGACACGAATACCTGTATCTCCCAGGCCAGCGGCGGTGGAAACTCCAATGGTGAGAGCAGTTCGCCCGCAATCAGTGGGGATGGCAGCACAGTCGTATTCAGCTCCATCGCTAGCAATCTATTAGCTAGCAGTAGTGATACCAATGGAATCGCAGATATCTTTAAGCGCGACTCCGCGGCGGCGACAGCCACTTCCCGTGTCAGTGTCACCAGTACCGGTGCCGAGACTACTGCCCTGAGCGCTTATCCTTCGGTTAGCAGTGATGGACGTTTTGTCAGTTTTGAGTCTGCTGATACAAATCTTGTCACGGGCGACACCAATGGCGTGAACGATGTCTTTGTGCGGGATACCCAGGGTACCAATGCAGATATTGTTCGAGTCAGTGTCACGGCTGCCGGTGCTCAGGCCAATGACGCCAGTGGAAATGCGCGTATTAGTGATAATGGACGATATGTCAGTTTTGATAGCAATGCAGCTTTAGACGCTGCCGACACTAACGGTACTGGTATCGCTGATGTCTATCGAGGCCATAATGCGTCTTATCCATGAGGGTGTCTTCTCTGTTTAAGGTTGCCTTCTATTGAGAAAAACCGCGGCTTTATGTCGCGGTTTTTTTAATTCTAGATCTGTGAAAATTGCTGTTGATAAACATAGTAATACTTGCAGTTCAGGATTTCGCCAGCAGGCGCGCCGTACAGGGATGTACAAGTACTGCGTAAGGCGGGAGCCGTTAGCAGTAAAAAGCAGACTTACCAATGCCATATAAATTAGTATCGACTGACATTGTTGGATTTACGGCTAATGCCGCCCCCTCTCAGGTACAGCAACAACTTGACTCAGCACAAGCACAACCCATAACCTGCAGGAACATTCCTCAACGAAGCGCCGATGTTCCGAAATATTCCAACCTTTATTCTTGGCCTGCTATTACTGATTACAGCACCTACGACCCTGTTAGCCGCGGAAAGCGGTTCCCTGGTCATGGGCATCTTTCCCTATCTGAATGCCCATAAACTGTATCGCATCTATTTACCCGTCAAACATCATCTGGAGCAGGTACTCAATCGTCCGGTCATCCTGGCTACTGCTCCTGACTACCGTTCATTTCTGGAGCGTACGGCTGCCGGTGATTACGATCTCGTGGTCACGGCCCCCCATTTCGCCCTGCTATCGGAACAGGAGTCGGGTTTTAGGCGGGTAGGGAAGGCATTGCCCCGGCTTCAGGGCGCACTGATTGTACGACGAGATCAGGATATTGAGTGGATTTCGGATCTCAAGGGCAGGGCCGTTGCGATGCCCGATGAACTCGCCATCATCACGTTCCTCGGTGAAGAACTGATGCAACAACATGATCTGAATACCGAAGAGGATGTAGAGATCCTGAACGTGGCGGGAATCAATCGTCCCCTGTTGCTGGTCAGCCGTGGGCAGGTGGATGCCGCAGTTACGGTGGCGGGCGTCATCAATTCCATGCCGGTCTATGTGCAGGACTCCCTCAAGGTGCTCGACCTGACACGAGATGTGCCCCACATCATGTTCATGGCCAGCCCGGACCTGGATGAGGCGAGTTTCCAGTTGATTCACGATTCTCTTCTGGAGTTTCACGAGAGTGGGGCCGGGGGGCGTTTTTTCCGTGATTCGCAACTGGGTGGTCTGGAACCAATACTGGATGAAGACATGCAGGCCCTGGAAGACTTTGTCGTTCTGTTACAGCTTCGAAGACATTAAAACGTTCTGGCTCTGGCCCTTGATCTATAAAGCGTCTACACTAGCCCATTAGTTCAATTTATTGATCAGGATGTGCAGGTTATGGCTGACCGTAGACTCCAGGTTTTTTACACTGTTGCCCGACTGTTGAGTTTCACCAAGGCAGCGGAGGCCCTGCATATGACGCAGCCTGCGGTGACCTTTCAGATCCGTCAGATGGAAGATCATTTCAATACCCGGCTGTTTGATCGAACCCACAACCGAATCAATCTCACCGATGCCGGCAAGGTGGTGTTTGAATATGCCGAGCGCATCTTTGAATACTACTCCGAGATGGAAAATGCCATCCGTGAACTGACGGGTGATCTCAGTGGCGCCATCACTCTGGGCGCGAGTACGACCATTGCCGAATATATGCTGCCGGCCCTGCTGGGCGACTTCAAGAGCCAGTATGAAGATGTGAATCTCAGGTTGAAGGTCACCAATACCGAGGGCATCGTGTCCATGGTCGAGAACAACGTGATTGACCTGGGCGTGGTCGAGGCCCCGGTGAATAATAAAAACCTGCTGGTAGAGGTCTGCCGAATCGACCGTCTGGAAGTCATCGTTCCTCCTAACCACCCCCTGGCCAGCCGTTCCTCCGTAACCATGCGGGAATTATCCGAATATCCCTTTATCTGCCGAGAACAGGGTTCGGGTACTCGTGAGGTCATTATGAAATATATCGCCACGCAGGACGTATCCAAGGATCAGTTGAATGTCTGTCTTGAGCTGGGCAGTTCAGAGTCCATCAAGGGTGCCGTGGAGGCCGGCATGGGCGTATCCATCCTGTCCAAGACCACCATCAGCAAGGAATTACAGCTGGGCACTCTGGCCAGCGTACAACTGGACCCACCCCTGGAACGTCCCTTCTCGTTTGTACGTCAGCGTCAGAAATTTCGTTCCCGTGCCATGGAAGAGCTCCTGGATTTTGCTCGAAGTTACTGCGAGATACAGGAAAAACAACTCACCGGTAGCGAGTGACCATGCCTCCGGTTACCCCCCAGCTGACCAATAACAACGGGCCTGATCGACGTCTTCGAAAACTGTTTCGAGAACTGAGTGAGGCCGATCAGAAGACCCTGCTCGATTTTGCCGAATTTCTGGCTGGCCGTGGTCATACTGAGGAGGATGAAGAATTACCGGAACCACTGGTGATCCCTCGTCCCGAGAGTGAATCGGTGGTAAAGGCCATTAAGCGGCTATCCGAGTCCTATTTCATGCTCGACAAGGATCATATGATTAACGAGACCTCTGCCCTTATGGCACAGCACATCATGCAGGGGCGGGATGCCGCCGAGGTGATCGACGAACTGGAAACGGTCTTTTCCCGTCATTATCAGAAGAGGCTCGAAGAACAACAGTGATTCCACTGCTGCAGCGCTGGTTTAATCGTTATTTTTCCGATCCTCAGGTCATTGTCCTTGCCCTGTTGCTGGTGTTCGGGTTTACTTTCGTATTACTGGCAGGCGACGTACTAGCCCCCCTGTTTGCGGCAATCATCATCGCCTATCTACTGGATGGTCCCTGTGAGCGACTGGCCGGATTACCTGGCATGCCGCGTACCCTGGCGGTCAGTATTATCCTTTTGTTCTTCATGACCTTTGTTGCGATCCTGCTCGGTATCTTCATCCCACTGGTCCTGCAGCAGGCCGGCGAGTTCCTACGGGAACTGCCCGCCATGATGGGGAAGGGGCAGCAGGCCCTGCTGCAGTTGCCGGAACAATACCCAAACCTGTTTTCCGAACAGCAGGTTCAGGAGCTTAATACCACGATACGTGCCGAGGTGGGCCGACTGGGGCAAAGGGCCCTGAGTGTCTCCATTTCCTCGATCGTGGGACTGATTACCATTATGGTCTATCTCATCCTGGTGCCCCTGCTGGTGTTCTTTTTTCTCAAGGACAAGCAGCAGATCCTGTCCTGGACGCAGGACTTTATGCCCGATGATGACAGTCTGGTACGTCAGGTCTGGGGTGAGGTGAATACCAAGATCGGTAGTTATGTGCGCGGCAAGTTCATGGAGATCGTGATTGTCTGGTGCGTGACCTACGTGACCTTCGCCCTGCTGGGGCTGAACTATGCCATGTTGTTATCGGTACTCGTGGGCCTTTCGGTCATCATACCCTATGTGGGGGCCGCCCTGGCGACCCTGCCCATCGCCTTTGTGGCCTATGTTCAGTGGGGCCCCGAGACCCCGTTCTGGTATGTGATGTTTGCCTACGGGGTTATCCAGTTTCTGGATGGTAACCTGCTGGTGCCCCTGCTGTTTTCTGAGGTGGTGAAACTGCATCCCGTGGCCATTATCACCGCCGTACTCCTGTTTGGGGGGCTCTGGGGCGTCTGGGGGGTCTTCTTTGCGATACCGTTGGCGACCCTGTTTCAGGCCGTCCTGAATGCCTGGCCCAGAAATAAACGTTCGAAGATGAATCAGAATGGGGCCGGGGAGAGTCCCCCGGCCTGAGTCTTGCTCTGTCAGAGATGATCCGCGGCATAATCGGCCAGCCGTGATCGTTCCCCCCGTTTCAGGGTGATATGACCGCTGTGCGTCCAGTTTTTGAAGCGATCGACCACATAAGTCAGGCCGGATGAGGTCTCGGTCAGGTAGGGGGTATCGATCTGTGCCACGTTACCCAGGCAGATAACCTTGCTACCTGGACCCGCGCGCGTGATCAGGGTCTTCATCTGTTTGGGCGTCAGGTTCTGGGCCTCATCCAGTATGATGTAACGATTCAGGAAGGTGCGACCACGCATAAAATTCAGTGAGCGGATCTTGATACGGTTACTGACCAGGTCATTGGTGGCGGCTCGTCCCCAGTCACCACCGACCTCGGATTTGGTCAGCACCTCCAGGTTATCCATCAATGCGCCCATCCAGGGCGTCATCTTTTCTTCCTCGGTGCCGGGTAGAAAACCGATATCTTCACCCACGGGTACGGTCACGCGAGTCATGATGATTTCCTTGTACAGGTTCTCCTCCAGGGTCTGTGCCAGTCCCGCGGCCAGTGTCAGCAGGGTCTTACCCGTGCCTGCGTTGCCGACGAGGGAGACAAAGTCCACTTCCGGGTCCATGAGCAGATTAAGGGCAAAATTCTGTTCCTGATTACGTGCCGTGACGCCCCAGACGGTATGACGAGGATGGGTGTAGTCATTCACCATCTCAATGGTGGAATCTTCATCGGTGACTTCTCGAACCACTGCAGAGAACGGCTGTTCACCCGACAGGTAGAGACATTGGTTTGGCACCCAGCGCTCGGTCATGGGCCCGGTCAGGCGATAAAAGGTACGACCTTCCTCCTGCCAGGAGTCCATATCCTTACTATGCTGGTCCCAGAAGTCCCCGGGTAATTCACAGATGCCACTGTAAAGCAGACT
>JANTGN010000045.1 GCA_024762895.1 Thiotrichales bacterium | reverse complement strand
TCAACGGTCATCTGACAGGCCACAAACTTAACCTCGGCCTCCAGACACAGTTCGCGTAGATCCTCCAGGCTGGCCACCCCTTTTGAGGCCATTTTTTTCTTCATCATGACCGTCATGACCGCCTCCATCCCGGGAATGGCCGTACCGAGGACGGGAAACCACTTATCCATCCCCATCGGCATGGGCATCCCCGGGTTTCCAAGCGGACTCACCTTGAGGTCCATGCGTTTCTTCAGGAGCTGCAAGCCATAAAAGGTGAAGAAAATCTCGGTCTCATAGCCCAGGGCTGCGGCCGTTGAGGACAGGATAAAGGGCGGATAGGCCCAGTCCAGCGTACCCTTGGTGGCGATTATGGCGAGTTTCTTATCATCTGACATGGTCATCTCCTAAAAGTTATACATACGTATGACTTTATAGACCGTACACATCAATATTACTAATAAATAAAATAAATAGGGTTATAAGTTAAGTTTGACATGTGTCAATGCAATATCCTGGTATTCCTGCATAATTGAAAAGGAATTCTGATTAACCTTCTAGCTAATGAGGAACGCATGGCATCACCAACCGTAACCAAACTACTGAATGTCCCGTCGCCGAACAAAGAATCAAAAACCCGATCTGAAAAAACCACCCGCACGGAAAAGACCAAAATGAACCAGAAGACAACAGTAGAAACCAGGGATGAAAAATCCAGCAAGAAAGCACCCAAGGTCTCCAAGGAGACCAAAAAACTGCTTTCCAAGCCCCTCTCACGCAAGGACATCTTCAAACATGGGAATTATCCCTATGTGAAAAAGATGCCTCGAGATGAATACGAAAAGCTCAAGCGTGAACTCCAGATCGAACTCCTTAAGGTTCAGAGCTGGGTCAAGGAATCCGGTGAACGCATTGTCATTCTCTTTGAAGGCCGTGATGCTGCCGGTAAGGGTGGCACCATCAAGCGCATTATGGAGCACCTGAATCCTCGTGGCGCCAGGGTGGTTGCCCTGGAAAAACCCAGCGATCGCGAGAAGGGACAGTGGTATTTCCAGCGTTACGCGGAAAATCTGCCGACCGCAGGCGAGATCGTTCTCTTTGACCGTTCATGGTACAACCGTGCGGGCGTTGAGCGTGTCATGGGTTTCTGTTCACCCACTGAATACCTGGAATTTATGCGCCAGACACCCGAGTTTGAACGCATGCTGGTACGCAGTGGCATCAAACTCTTTAAGTTATGGTTCTCGGTTGGTCGCCAGGAGCAACTACGCCGCTTCCAGGGGCGCCGCAAGGACCCCCTCAAACAGTGGAAACTCAGCCCGATCGATATGGCATCACTGGACAAGTGGGATGACTACACGGCCGCCAAGGAGGCCATGTTCTTCCATACCGATACCGCCGATTGCCCCTGGACAGTGGTCAAGTCCGATGATAAAAAACGTGCTCGTATAAATGCGATGCGCTTTTTGCTTCAGACCCTGGACTACCCTAACAAGAATGTAGACGTGATTGGTGAGGCCGATCCGTTGATCGTAGGCCCGGCCGCAATCATCCATGAAGAAGACGAACAGGACCATTAAGGAACCACGATGACACAATCACAGAAATCACATGCCCAAAACGTAGCCGATCGATTTCGGACTATACTGGAAGAATCCGATGACCAGTGTCTGAATGCTAATCATTATGATGAGCTGTCCCTGCTCATTGAGTCCGCTATCGATGCTGCGCTGATTGAAAAAGAAGAGATGATCGCGGATCGCCTGCAGCAACTCGCTCAGGAACTACGCTCTGATGCCGAGCATTTCAATGTCAAATAAGGTTTTTAACTAAAAAATAGCAAAAGGGCCGGTTATCGAACCGGCCCTTTTCTTTTGCACTAAGCTTTCTTTTATGAAGCCATTGCGTTACGTCTGAGCGATGGACTGATTCTCTCCAGGGCCTGGAAGCCGCCAAACAGGATAGCGGTAAAGAACAGATCCCCCAGCAGGCTATTACGGAAGAATGGAAGCCCTGCTGTATACGCCATGCTCAGGCCCCCCGTAGTCTGAGGATAGATACCGGAAGTAGCCCAGGCGCCAAAATTGGTAATCAGGAAGAACAAGCCAGAGGCGATCAGGGAGGCCAGGATAGCGGGCATCACCCTGGGCCTTTGTTTCAGGCCGAAACCTACCACCACGGTGAGGGCAATCCCGGCATACACATACAACATGGAATCATGCAGGCCAAGCACCAGGTCACTAAGCAGCATGGCAAGCAACGGCACAATCAGGGCCAGGCGTTTACTCGGCAGATAAGCCCCTGCAAACAGGGCCATGGCCGCAATCGGTGTCACATTATGAGGATGAGGCATGATACGGAACATCGCCGCAGCCAGGATAATAAGTAGCAGGGTCGCCAGGCGTGGATTCATGTCGTAGTTCTCCGGTTCGAGGTTGCGCCTATTCTAAACTACTCTCGGCATTTTCGGGACTTTCTGCACCTTTTGTACTGAATTACCACCAATACCTCTGGCCAGACAGGCTCAAATTCCGTTCAGCTTTCGTTCAGCGACCCTCCTTTAATCTGCAGTTGTGTTAAGGGCAATCAGGCCCGCAATCATGAAGGAGAAGCATCATGAAGAAGTTAACAGTGATTCCGGCTCTGGCACTGGCTGCCATTATCGGTGTAGGGATGACCCTGCCGGATACCGCGTCTGCCAGCGACCGCTCTGATCGAAAGGGCAAGGCTGAACGTGAACATAGAAAGGGAGATCGTCATGATCGGGGTTACCGCGACCATGATCATAACAAGCAGGCCCACAGGGACCGCGGTTACAAAAATAAACATGACCATCACAAACCTGCCCACTATGATCGCAGACACCACCATGATCATGGCAGACACTATGGCCATAGCAGGCATCATGGTCATAAACACTACAAGGGACATTACCCGCATCATCGATACGGATGGCACAGGCCACACCATGATCGTCACTACCATAAGCACCACGGCCATCATGACCGTTACAGATATGACCGTTATGACGACTCCAGTCTGCGCGTGATCTTCGATTATGACATCCCTTTATAAACATTAACTCTTTCCTGTTCCGGTCTTAGGCCGGAACAGGAGCCTTAACCAGGAAAAGGAGAAGGTTTATGAAAAACACAACACTCATTATTGGATTACTGGCCATGACACTGGCTTCAGCCCCGCTCTATGCGGGCCATGGCAAAGGCCGCAATCATGGTCATCGTTATGCCTTCGAGGATAAGGCTCGCGTCATTAACGTCGAACCAATTGTTGAAACGGTCAGCATTCCAACCGAACATCGTGAGTGCTGGGATGAAGAGGTTGAGTACTCGGGTGGACGCAGTCGCTCGGGCGCTGGCGCCATTGTCGGTAGTATCATCGGTGGTGTTGCAGGTCATCAGATGGGGGCCGGTAATGGCAAAAAGGTTGCCACCGTAGCCGGCACGGCCATTGGTGCGGTGGTCGGTAGTAAACTGGGAAAAAGACATCGCAGTGAACCCTATACCGAAACCGAACGCCACTGCCGTGTCACCCGCGATTATTACGATGAAGAACGTATCATCGGGTACTGGGTGACCATGCGTTATCGTGGAGAAAAGTTCACCCAGCGCATGGACTATGACCCAGGAAAATTTGTTCCGGTACGTGTTGCCATTGTTCCACTGATCGAATAGTGGACCGCCCGGACTTGCCGCCCTCAGCCAGCCGTGTATGCTTGAGCCAGAAACATGATGAGAAAGACTATGAAACTTGTCCCATTACTGTTGCTGTTAAGCATACTCCTGCCTGGGGTGGCTGAGGCCGGCCCTGGCTGGAAAGAGCCATCCTCGTATCGCCATGTCGAATATAAAAACGATCGTCAGTCATCGAATAAAAAAGGCACCTCACTGAACGCCGCCGTTGACCAGGTCAAACGAGATACGGGGGGCAGGATCCTCTCAGCCCAGACCATCAACAAGGGTGGAAAACGGGTACACCGCATCAAGGTCCTGACCCCGGATAACCGGGTTCGTATCGTGAACATCAACGCCGACCGATAAGCCTGACTATGCGTCTCCTCGTCATTGAAGATGAAACCACCCTACTCGAACAGGTCTGCAACCGACTTGAGGAAGAGGGTTATACCGTAGACGCCAGTGGTGATGGCGAAGAAGGTCTCTACCTGGCCAACGAGTATCCCGTGGACCTGGCTATTATCGACCTCGGCCTGCCCGGTCTGCCAGGGCTGGATGTCATTCGCAGTCTGCGCGAATCGGGCAAGAAACTACCCATCCTCATCCTGACGGCAAGAGGCAAGTGGGAAGAAAAGGTCACGGGACTGGAGGCCGGAGCCGACGACTACCTGGTCAAACCCTTTCATATGGAAGAACTGCTGGCCAGGATTCGTGCCCTGCTTAGGCGCGCCGCAGGAAGCGGTCAGGAACATCTCCTCTATGGCCCCATTAGCCTGGATACCGCTGCTCAGACAGCCCAGCTCAATAATAGCCCAGTGGAACTCACCGCATTTGAATATCGTCTGCTCGAATATCTGGCCAGGCGTCATGGCCAGGCAATCTCCAAGACCGAGCTTTCTGATTATCTGTATCCCCATGATGATGACCGGGACAGCAATGTCATCGAGGTGCTGATTGGACGCCTGAGAAAAAAACTCGATCCCGATCAGGACCTGAAACCGATCGAGACCCTGCGTGGACGTGGATATCGATTCACTCTTGAGCCGACATGACATCACTAACGACCCGCGTCACGCTCAGCGCCATGATCGTCCTGGCCATCTTTATCACCCTCACCGGCCTGGCCCTGGAACGGGCCTTTCAGCAAAGCGTCCTCCCGGCTATCAGTGAACGGCTTTCGGCTCAGCTCTTTCTGACCATGGCAGAAACAGAGATAGACAAGCAGGGGCAGTTACGCATGCCCGATACCCTGCCAACGCCAAAGCTTAACCTGCCCGGCTCCGGACTTTATGCCTGGATACTCGATAAGGAAAACGAGGTTATCTGGCAATCCCCCTCTACCCTGGGCCTGAACGCAAAGCCCCCGATAATCAGCTCATTCTTTGAACAACAGCCATTGGGAGAGGCCCTGCATTTCATCACCACACTCAAGGTGGAATGGGAGTATAAAGACAAGACGATACCGCTGCGTTTTATCGTCGCCGAAGACCAGCAGTCTTATCTCAATGAGCTGGATCGTTTTCGGTACACCCTCTGGTTCTGGCTGGGCATCATGGCCATCCTGCTACTGCTGGCCCTCGCCCTGCTCCTGATATGGGGTCTACGTCCTTTGCGCCAGGCCGCGGCCGAAGTATCGGCCATCGAGTCTGGCCAGCAGCACAGCCTCACTCGACGATACCCCCCGGAGCTGCAGCAACTCACCGGCAACATCAATACCCTGCTGGCACATGAACAGGCCCAACAGACACGCTACCGTGATGCCCTCGCCGATCTCGCACATAGCCTGAAGACGCCGTTGGCCATACTCCGCTCTCACGACAAACAGGCCAATTCAAGTATCATCGATGACCAAATCTCTCGTATGGATGACATCATTCAGTATCAACTCCAACGCGCCGCAAACGCGGGGCGCTCGGCACTTACAGCCCCGGTTGCCATCAAACCGACTATAGAAAGACTGATCAACAGCCTGCACAAGGTTCACTACGAAAAGGAAGTTAAGCTGATTCAGGATATCGAATCCGACGCTGTGTTTCGAGGCGACCTGGAAGACCTGATGGAGCTACTGGGCAACCTGCTGGATAACGCCTTCAAATGGTGTCAGGGAACCATTGTGATTAAGGCCTCTAACACCAATAATCAACTACAGATCTTTATTGAGGATGACGGCCCCGGTATTAGCGATGAACAAAAAGACCTGATTTTAAAGCGTGGAATAAGGGCTGATGAATCGATCCCAGGCCATGGCATTGGTCTGGCTATGGTCGCGGATATTATCGCTGCCTATGATGGAGAGATGAAGATTGAATCCAGTGATCTACAGGGGGTACGGATCCACATCAGCCTGCCGGGAAATAAAGACTAAAGTCCTTTTCTAAAACTGGGTAAGCTAATCGTTACCGTAGTACCCTGCCCCAGGGTGCTGTCTATATGGAGACTACCGCCATGGGCCTCGGCAATCATGCGACAAAGATACAGACCCAGACCAACCCCCCCGGTCTCACGCTGTCGAGACGGGTCCACTCGATAAAAGGGCTCGGTGAGATGCGGCAGATGCCTTGCCTCGATCCCTCGACCATGATCCCTGATCACCAATGACACTTCACTGGCATTATCCTCGAAGCTGACTTCAGGAACGGGCGCTCCTTCCGGCGTATAACGCAGGGCATTGTCAATGAGGTTCTTGATCATTAATTTGATACGCGGAGCATCAACAGACAACACCAGTGGCATATCGGGTAAAGACAGCTTAAGCGGGGTATCCCTGAAATAACTATCCACCGTTTCATTAATCAATTGCCGGATATCATGCTGCTCCCGGTGAAGGATCGCATGATTCATACTCAGACGTTCCGTCTCCATGATCTCCTCGATCATGGTATCCATTTCATGAAGATCCTGCTTTAGCTGCGCCTTAATATGTGCGTTATCTATCATTTCTGTCGCGACCCTGGCACGAGTCAGGGGGGTGCGTAATTCATGGCTGATTGCCAGGAGTAACTGACGTTTGGCATCAAGCATCTTCTGTATATCATCGGCCATGCCATTCACACTTTCAGCCAGGTCGCCTAGTTCATCCCTACGATGAACTTCGATATGGTGATCCAGTTCACCCGCACCAAAACGTATGACACCCTCCTGTATCTTACTAATCGGTGAGAACAAACGTCGTGTCGCATAATAAAGGCCAAGCAAAATCATGAGCAGCACGATTAGCGGCACCAGTCCCTTGAAACCTTTACGTTCCTGAGCCGCATCAGGGACATTAAAGAGCAAGGTAATATCCCCTTCACGCATCATCAGATAATCCCTGCCCTCAGATTCAACCCGCAGGTATTCTCGACCATTGGCCAGATACCGATGACCTATTTCCAGATAATCCAGGTCTATGGTCTGACCACTGGATGACCACTGGCTAGAACCATCATTAATCTGTATCTCGATATTCAGTCTGTCGGCAAGATCCTGAGCACGTTGCCGGCTAGGTGGAAACCCCAGGTCCTGCTGTACGTATTCCAGATATTGCACCAGGTGTGGACGTACGTTTTCCTGGAAATGCTGCCTGAAGCCATAGCGCATACTGGCGCCCACCAGGACCATTGATATCAGTGTAAAGCCGATAAAGAGTAATACCAGTTTGCCGGACAGCGCGTATCGAGAATATCCGCGCCAGAGCCTCATGAGGAGTGTCCTGTAAAGATATAGCCACGCCCGCGTACGGTCTTAATGACTTCCAGGGGCTTGAGCTTCTGCCGTAAACGACTCACCAGGATATCAACTGAACGGGAATAGATATCCACTTCAATACCCTTAAGCTGGTTCAGAATATCATCCCGGCTCAGCGTCTTCCCTGAGGAGCGAGCAAACAACTCTAATAATTCATATTCCATAGAGCTGAGTGGTAGCAGCTGTCCATCGATACTGGCCTCACGTGCAGTCGTGTCAATCATTAAGGGAGCAAACTCCAGTCGATGCGCATCAGCCCCCTCATTCTGGGTACGTTTCAGGATCCCCTGCATACGGACAACCAGCTCTCTGGGTTCAAACGGCTTAGGCAGGTAATCATCGGCTCCCAGTTCCAGACCCACAATGCGATCCATCACCTCTCCTCTTGCCGTAAGCATCACGATGGGAATATCACTGTGTCGGCGGATCAGTTTACAGACCTCGAATCCATCCATCTCAGGCAACATAATATCCAGGATGACGAGGTCATAAGCACCGCTTTCGAGCTTCTTCAATCCCACACTGGGCAGGATTGCATTATCCAGCTCAAAATCGAACTGTGAGAAATACTGGCCCAGCAAGTCAGCCAGCCGTTGATCATCGTCAATTAGCAGTACACGATGCATAACAATATCTATTTATCCAGGTCTGTACACTGTAACGCCTTTGCTCATCCGGCAGAAGCAGAATGGCGCAGTGGTTTAAGCTGCGCCATAGCTCCTGCCATCAAAACACCCGGACACCGTTCTAGTGATGATGACGAGATTCAAACCGAGCCATTTTTTCTTCGATTCGCTCTTTCAGTTCCTGCTTTTGCTCTGGAGACAGGATATCGTAAAAATCGCCCAGGGCATTAACCAGCTGCGGCGCATTGTCTCGTATGGCATCCAGACGTTGATTAATCATCGCCAGTGACTGATCACGATCCAGGCTGGACTGACCGAGTAATTTCAGCATATCTTCACGCGCAACTTTACGCTCCTGATGCATCTGCTTGCGCGCATCCATCATCTGATCACGCACCGCTTCGAGTTTTTCTACCTGTGGTTCGGTCAGTTCCAGTTCACTGCTTATCTTTTCAACCATCCAGTTACCCCTTTGCTCGGGGTCATGGCATTGATGATGGCCATAAGCCGCAACAGAAGTAATCAGACCTACACCACCCAGGCCAAACAGAATTTTTTTGGTTAGAGGTTTCATCGTGTATCTCCAGTCATTGATTTAGGACGTTATTCATATTAAGCCCTGAATCAGACTGAATCTTTTCTGCTGGGTAACACTGTGTAACTGAATGTAACAGGCATTAGACATGATACGGCCCTGTAACCAGATCGCCTTGCTCAGCACACCCCCACAGCCATGCCGCCCCGCGTACACCACTGGAATCGCCATGTCGCGGCGGTAGTAACTGGGTGTCCACACGATCAGAGAATACCCACTCTCCCCATAACTTCGGTACCGTTTCATACAGACTTTGAATATTCGACATGCCGCCACCCAGGACGATGACATCAGGGTCGAGGATATTAATGACATGGGCCAGTCCTCTGGCCAATCGTCCCTGGTATCGTATTAGAGTGGCCTTGCACTCGGCATCGCCCTGTTGAGCAGCCAGAACGATGTCATGGGCGCTGCGCTGCTGGCCGGTGATGTCTTGATGATCTCTGGACATCCCAGGGCCAGACAGCCAGGCCTCGAGACAACCCTGCTTACCGCAATAACAGTCCGGCCCAGGCAATTCGTTTCCGTCCGGCCAGGGCAGGGGATTATGACCCCACTCTCCGGCAATGGCATTAGGCCCAATCAGTACCTGTTGGTTGACGACTACTCCCGCACCGGTTCCCGTGCCGATAATGACGCCAAAGACGACCGCGGCCCCAGCCGCTGCACCATCGATGGCCTCTGACAGGGCGAAGCAGTTGGCATCATTGGCCAGACGTATCTCGCGCCCCAGCAGTCGTTCCAGATCCTGCCTGAGCGCCTGCCCGTTCAGGCAGACGGAATTGGAATTCTTTAACAATCCGGTTGCGGGTGAGATCGCTCCGGGTGTACCCAGTCCAATGCTGCATTGATAATCCAGCTCATGTTCGGTTTGATGGATCAGACGCAACAGCATATCCAGGGTGGCCTGGTAATCACCCTGTGGCGTTTCGACCCGATGTCGTATCAGGATCTCACCCTTCGTGTCCAGGGCGATGATCTCCGTCTTGGTTCCACCCAGATCGATACCGAGCCGGATCACCTCAGTCATAGGGGTCGAGGTTCTCCCACAGTTCCTCAGTTGCCTGCTGCGCACGCATCAGAACACGACACATAATGAACAAGAGGTCGGACAGTCTGTTGAGATACTGTAGCAGTGTGGGACTCAGGCGCTCTTCACGATCCAGTGTAACAAGCTGGCGCTCTGCACGACGACAGACCGTTCGTGCCAGGTGACAACAGGAAGCCGCCATGCCGCCCCCGGGCAGGATAAACTCCTTGAGGGGGGGAAGATCGGCATTCAGTGATTCTATCTGTTCCTCGATCCGTGTGACTGCCTCCTGTTTCATCAGGGTATTCCGGGGCATACTCAGTTCACCGCCCAGGGTAAACAGGTCATGCTGGATTTGCTTCAATGGGTCGATAAGATAATCAGGCAAAGACTGCGCCAGCAACAACCCCAGAGTGGCATTCAATTCATCGACATCACCCATGGCCGCTACACGCAGACTATCCTTGGGCAGGCGGGCACCATCGGCCAGGCCGGTCGTGCCATCGTCGCCGGTACGGGTGACGATCTTGCTTAAACGGTTTCCCATATTCTAATCCTCTATCAAACTGCGACATCAAACACTGAGCCAGTGAATGG
Organism: Thiotrichales bacterium; assembly: GCA_024762895.1. Taxonomy (GTDB): domain Bacteria; phylum Pseudomonadota; class Gammaproteobacteria; order J044; family J044; genus JANTGN01. Next base: position 5,152 of record JANTGN010000045.1, on the reverse strand, counting down.
CCTCGAGCTGAACTTGCCAGAATCAGAAATCGTAACTGGCATAGAGCCAGTAGTTCCGATCGGGCATGGGGTAGACCGCACCATAAACGGTTTTGACTTCTGCATACTCCTTGTTCAGAAGGTTATTGATCCTGCCCGTGATCTTGAACCCTTTAATGCGATAATCCAGCGTCGTGTTCACTACCGTATATCCCGCTTGCCAGCCCTGCTCATTGGCATTATCACCGGCCAGATATTGTTTGCCGGTATAGTTGGCCTCGATGAACCAGTGCCACTGCGGAAAGAAGTCGTAATCGATCATGAACTTGAACAACTCGCGAGGAACGGCCGAGATGCTGTTGCCTTCATACACACCCGAATCGAAGGTGGCATTATTGTAGGTATAGTCAGCGGCCACGCGCATACGTTCCGACAAACGGTGATTCGCCTGAAGAATCACACCCTTGTGGGTGGTGGGATCAAAGTTGACATTGGCTCCGGGGAAGAAGGCCCCGGTAGGGGGTGGCGCCGAGGGATCAAAGGCGATCTCATCCTCAAGATCCAGTCGGTAAAAGATCAGTTTTGCCTGGTAACCAGGAATACTCCACTCCGTACCAAACTCATAGGAAATACCCGTCTGGGTCTCCAGCTCCTCGCCGGGTGAGGTGTAGGTGAACTCATCCACCTTGGCGAAACGAAAGTTCCCATCCCTGCGTCCAAATATCCGCCAGGCATAGTTCGGTCGGTATTGCAGTCCCAGCGTGGCCACCGAGACCGAGTCCTCGCTTTCACCCTCCTTGTATGGGGCCTCGACATCATTGCTGACTCGACTACCGCGTCCGCCGAGGGTCAGGGTCAACTTTCGATAGACCGGTATCACTCCCTGCACATACAGTGCATCGATCTTCTGGCGGTCGGTGATACTGGTGAGCTCGGAGCTATAGTCTGTATCGATATAATCATAACCCGCGGTAAACTGCATCTCACCAAAGGGATTGTTATAAAAACCAACAAACCTCGGTGTTAATTCAGTCTGTTGACGCTCGGTCCGCCAGGCCTGCGTGGCCTGAAAAAACCGGGAACTCTGACGTATATCCCGTTGCTCGTCACGATATGTGGCCTCTCCCTCAAACTGCCAGTGGCCGCCGATATCCTGGCGCAGCCCCAGACCGAAGACATCCTCTCGAGTCTTCGTATAATCATCCGAGAAAACCGGTAGTGACTGTGTAGGGTCCTGCTTCGCCTCATCCGAGGTCAGGGCACCTGGGGTCTGCAGGTCTTCATAGACATTCTGATAATTGATGGTGACGCGCCCGGTCCGGTATTCATAACCCAGGGTACCGAATACGTTACTGGCCTCCAGTTCATTATGATCGCGGTAACCATCAGATTGTTTGGCCTCCGCCGAAACCAGGTAATTGAATCCATTATCCAGGGTATCGGCAACCTGGCCCTGTAATAATCGGCGATTGTAACTCCCCGCCCCGCCCTGCACCCGCGCCGTGAAATCTCGGGGCTGACGTGTAATCACGTTAATTACCCCTCCGACGGCCTGATCGCCATACAGGGTGCCTGCACTACCCTGGATGATTTCGATACGCTCCACGTCCTTGAGCGCAATACTATTGAGTGCCGGGTCCGAGAGATCAATATTATTCAGTCGGCGACCATTCACCATGACCAGGGTATTGGCCCCACCGGTCTCGCCAAATCCGCGCATGGCAATATTGCTGCGAGAGCCATCACCATATAGATCCTTTACATTGATACCACCTCGAGTACGCAGCACCTCGGTGATATTGTTCGCACCGCTTGCCTCGATCTCTTTTCGACCAATAATGCTGATACTCGCCGGGGTGTTGATTTCCGATTGCTCGGTACGTGCCGCCGAGACAACAATCTTACCCAGTTCATCCGCAGCCCAGGATGCCGGGATACTGGTTAGAATCAATAAGGAAAAAGCCAGTCTGATTTTCATTTTTACTCCGCAATTCGATAATTGTTTCATAACGAATGCGGGAAACACAGGGGGCAGACCCTGATCAAGCAGAGTCCGGTTGATACCCTGAGTCGCCCACCGCAACTCACTACGCCCAAAAGGGCGTGTGTGTATCAGGCCGGTATCCGGGCTGATGGGCGGAATTACTCCAGACGGGTCACCTTCCCATATCGTCAGATACAGTGGCATATCGACCTGTCATAACCCAATCACCGTTGCGGGGGCAGCGCCGGATTATCACCGGCTTCCCGTTTATCCAGTATTTAAACTGGCACCTGGTACATTGTTTCCTGCCACATAAAGCAGGCAGGGGGAGTGTACTGGAATCCAGGACGAATTCCTAACGAGATACTGTTCTTTAGTGCATAAGCAATTCCTGATATAGATAGAAAACCCGCGCTCTGCTATAGTTCGCGACCATTTGTACCGACACCTTATTGGGATTCCAGCATGTTTCAACTGACCTGCCCCGGCAAGCAATGCGTCAAGAATGATGTCCTGTCCGGCCTGACCGTTGCCCTGGCCCTGGTGCCCGAGGCCGTGGCCTTCGCCTTCGTCGCGGGTGTCGAGCCCCTGGTGGGTCTCTATGCCGCTTTCATGATGGGACTCATCGCCTCGATACTCGGCGGACGCCCCGGAATGATCTCGGGAGCGACTGGGTCGATGGCCGTCGTCGTCGTGGCCCTGGTGCTTCAGCATGGCGTTGAATACCTGTTTGCCGCGGTCGCCCTGGCCGGCATCTTACAGATCCTTGCCGGGGTACTGAAACTCGGTAAGTTCATACGCCTGGTGCCGCATCCGGTGATGCTGGGATTCGTTAACGGTCTGGCCATCGTTATCTTCCTGGCCCAGTTAAAACAGTTCCAGGTTCCAGGCGCCGATGGCAACCTGGAATGGATGACCGGACCAGCCCTCTGGGTCATGCTTTCCCTGGTGGCGCTCACCATGGCGATCATCTATTTCCTGCCCAAGCTCACCTCGGCCATACCCTCCGCACTGGTCGCCATCGTCGTGGTCTCCCTGATTGCTATCTTCGTTCCGGAACTCGGTGCAAGAACCGTACAGGACGTACTGGCCGATATGACGGGTGACCCGAACGCCACCATGGCCGGAGGACTGCCCAGTTTTCATATCCCCATGGTACCGCTCAGCCTGGAAACACTGATGATCATCCTCCCCTATTCCCTGGTACTCGCCGGGGTGGGCCTGATCGAATCCCTGCTGACCCTGAGCCTGATCGATGAACTCACCGAGACCCGTGGCCGAGGCAACAAGGAATGTGTGGGTCAGGGTGTGGCGAACACCGTGAACGGCTTCTTCGGCGGTATGGGTGGCTGTGCCATGATTGGTCAGAGCCTGATTAATATTAATTCGGGCGGCCGTGGTCGCCTGTCTGGTATTGTCGCGGCCCTCGCGCTACTGGCCTTCATTCTGTTTGCCTCGGGTCTGATCGAGATGATCCCTGTGGCCGCCCTGGTCGGTGTCATGTTCATCGTGGTTATCGGCACCTTTGAATGGGCCAGCTTTAATCTGTTGGGTAAGATCCCATTGGCCGATACCTTTGTAGGCATTCTCGTGGCCGTCATCACCGTATTTGTCGACCTGGCTGTAGCCGTTATTGTAGGCGTGATCGTCTCGGCCCTGGTCTTTGCCTGGGAGCATGCCAAGCAAATCTATGCCGATCACTTCATCGACGATAAGGGTTTCAAGATCTATCGCTTGCGGGGTCCATTATTCTTCGGCTCAATACATACCTTTAACAACCTGTTCGACCCCAGGAATGATCCGGATGATGTCGTCATCGATTTTGCCGAGGCACGGGTCTATGACCACTCCGGCCTGGAGGCCATCGATGCCCTGGCGGAACGTTATCTTAAATATGGTAAGAAGTTACACCTGCGCCACCTGAGTCAGGAGTGTCACAACCTGCTGGACCAGGCCGGTGATCTGGTTGAGGTAAATCGCAAGGAAGATCCCAAGTATCATGTCGCGGATGACCGCCTGGCCTGACAACCCGGGTAAATACCCATAATATCGAGCACATAAAAAACCCCTCACCAGGAGGGGTTTTGTTTTTTTAGGTCTCCGGCTATCGAGGCCAGATATCCTCACCCATTAAGGTTTGATATAGGTAAAGCCCTGCGCCTGTAGATGGGCCAGCTCAGCAACACCACTGGGGACAATGGCGTCCTGGTCGACATTATAAAGATCATCTTCCCGACTGATCTTTTTACCCTTGAGGGTGTTGGCACAGACATTAAACTGAACACCCTGTGACTTGAGGCCATCGACCTTGGCCTGCATCTGGTCTGTGGCATTGGCCTGCTTGAGTTTGGTCTTGGACAGCGATTCGGGATAGGTCAGCATCGATAATCCGTTGCCATGCAACACAACCCTTAGCTCGACGTTTTCCGCACCCACGGCATTGATATGGTTCTGGATATTACGCAGGGCCCCTGCCTGTTGCTTGGGGTTATCATAATTAACGTGGTAAACCACCTTCTGTTTGCCATAATCGCCAGCCAAGACGGTAGTGGCCATCGGTAAGGCCAGTAAGAATACTGACAGGAATAACATTAATCGCTTCATGGTCTCTCTCCTCGGTAATAAGATCTTCATCAGTAAAGTTTTTGTTTTTATCCAGGCATCAACCAGGTGATGCTCTTCAATATAGAGAAGTCAGCAATGATTTTTATTCCATATTTACACTTAAAAAGTGGACTTTGGCATTAGAAAAGCAGAATGGCTATGAAATGATCTGTTCAAGCCGCAAGATAAATCATTGCAGAGCAATCATATAACTTAATGACAACTATAAAACGAATAAATGAGTCTACCTGATTGAGAACTAATCCAGCTCGATGACATCCTCGATCCGAGGACAGGATGCCTGGATGCCATAGCGTTCCTGTATCGCATCGGCCAACGCCTCACGTGCCTCATCTTCACCATGGGTCAGCACCACCCTGGGCCTGGAGGCCGCCACATCACTCAGCCACTCCAACAGCTCTGTTTGGCCGGCGTGGGCGGAAAATCCATTCAGTACATGGATTTGGGCATTAACGGCAATCGGTTCGCCGAAGATCTCAACCCGTTGATCACCATCGGCCAGTCGTCTGCCCAGGGTACCCTCCGCCATGTATCCCACCAGCATGACATTGGCATTCTCTCGCC
>JANTGN010000044.1 GCA_024762895.1 Thiotrichales bacterium | reverse complement strand
TATGGCGATATGGCCATGAACGAGTTAGGCCAGGTCGTGCTGACCACGCGCCTGAATCGTATCCTGGCCTTTGACCCGGAGAACGGCATACTCCGAGCCGAGGCCGGTGTAACCCTGGATGAGATTATTCAGACTTTCCTGCCCCGCGGCTGGTTCCTGCCCATCACCCCGGGTACCCGCTACGTCACCCTGGGCGGCTGCGTGGCCAATGATGTCCACGGCAAGAACCATCACAATATCGGCAGCTTTGCCGCCTGCGTGGCCGGCCTGGAACTCGTCACGGCCAGTGGCGAGGCCCTGCTATGCAGCCCCAAATCCAATCCGCAGGTCTTCTGGGCCACGGTAGGCGGCCTGGGTCTGACGGGGTTTATTACCGAGGTCACGATCCAGTTACAGCGGGTCGAAAGTGGCTATATGCATGTTGAGCATCATGCCGGTGACGACCTCGATGACCTGATCGAGCTTATGGCAGAAGAGGTCTCCGACTACAGCGTGGCCTGGATCGATTGTCTGGCCGGGGGTGATAAGCAGGGCCGCGGCATCTATATGCAGGGTCGACATCTGAAGGAAGACGAACTGTCTCCCGAGCATCGCATCCATCCCCTGAGCCCGAAACTGCCCAAAGACCGCAACTTCCCCTTTAACCTGCCCAGAGGTTTTCTGAACCGCTATTCCGTTAAGGCCTTCAATGCCTGGTATTTTGCCAGGGAGGCCAAGAAGACCTCCTTTGCCAGTGACTATCACAGTTATTTTTATCCCCTGGACAGCATCCAGCACTGGAACCGCATGTACGGCAAGAGAGGCTTCATTCAATACCAGTGCGTCCTGCCTCTGGAATCCAGTAGCACGGGTATGCACGAGCTGCTGGATGAGCTATTACGCCAGGGACATGCCTCCTTCCTGGCGGTTTTAAAGCGCATGGGTCCCGGTAACCAGGGCCTCCTCTCCTTCCCCATGGAGGGTTATACCCTGGCGGTGGATATCCCCGTGTCGGGTGCCAAGGCCGCCAACCTGGTCAATGAGCTGAATGCCATTACCCTGGGTCATGATGGCCGTGTCTATCTGGCCAAGGATGCCCTGCTCAGGCCCGAGGCCTTCCGGGCCATGTATCCGGCCCTGGAGGACTGGCTCAGCATCAAACAGCTGCTGGACCCGCAGTGGCGCTTCGAGTCACTGCTATCCCGGCGCCTGGAGATGAATCATGAGTGAGACCGTCCTGATCCTGGGCGCCACCTCGGGCATCGCCCGTGGCGCGGCCATTGCCCTGGCACAGCGTGGCCGCAACCTGATCCTGGCCGGTCGAGACGAGGAAGAGCTGCAACGCATCGCCTCCGATCTGACCATCCGCTACAACATCAGCGTCCATGTCCGATTGCTGGATATCAGCGCCCTGAATGAACATGAAGAATTTGTCGCCTCCCTGCTACATACGGGTGAAATACTCGCGGGGGTGTTATGTGCCATCGGTTATCTTGGTGAGCAGGAAACGGCCTTCACCGATCCCAATGAAGCCAGCAGGATCATGACCCAGAACTATACCGGTCCGGTCCTGCTGCTGGATCGTCTGGCCCAGCTCATGATTCCAAACCGGGCTGGATTTATTATCGGCATCGCCTCGGTGGCCGGAGATCGCGGCAGGCAGAGCAACTTCATCTATGGTTCGGCCAAGGGTGGATTTGGTCTCTATCTGCAGGGCCTGCGTAACCGCCTCTTCCGTGAGGGCATCCAGGTCCTGACCGTCAAGCCAGGCTTTGTCGATACCGCCATGACCTACGGCATGCCGGGGATGTTCCTGGTGGCCCAGCCCGAGGTGGTCGGTGAAGGTATCCTGCGCGCCCTGGAAAAAGGCAAAGACGCCGTCTACCTGCCCGGTTTCTGGCGCTACATTATGCTGATTATCCGGTCCATCCCGGAAAAGATCTTCAAGCGCCTGGGGCTATAAACCCCAGCATCACGCTGCCCGCTTAAGGACTCCAGGGCATGGTGCGGCGCAGGCCGGTCATGGCCGGGGCCACGTTATGGGTCATGACATTCATGTCCTTGGACATCTGCCCCATGTTCGCGTTAATGGCACGGGTATCCTGACTCATGGTGTTCATCATCCCGGACATCTGACTGACCGAGGCCTTCATCTCTTTCATATCATGCGACATGCTGGTCATGGCAACCTCCATGACATGCACGGTATAGAACATATACACCACGGCGAATAAGGCCACGATAATGCCGGGGATGGCAATCAGGCGGGTCCTGCGGGTCTGCTGCTGTTGTTGCTGCTTGATATAGCTGAGCTTTTTATCCTGCAGCTTTTCCTGCTCATGCACTTCTTCCTGCAGGGTTTGGTGGTCCAGCATGATCGACTCGGAGAGTTTGTCGATGATGGCCTCGGAACGAGCATCGCGCTTATTCGATTCCTGCTCCATATGCCCAAAGGTCTTATTCAGGCCCTTGATCAGCTGCTCAAGCTCTTTATCACGTGCCTGTTCACGCTGTTGACCCAGCTCATGGACCGTATCAAAACCCTTCTGTACCTGTTCAAGCAGGCCACTGATCTGCTTATCCCGTGTCTCGCGATCCTTCTTCATATCCATAAGCAGTGACTTCATCACCGTGTTAAGCGATTTCTCCGAGACACTACTCGTCGAGGCCTTTTTCTTGGTCGCTACTTTCTTGGGCGTGGGCTGTTCCGTCATGGTCCTGGTCCAGGGAATTAAATTCGGCACATTATAGACGATTCACCATGACGGGATAGTGACCCCTATCGCAATGGCCAGGAACCGGGCTTAACCAGAGGGAATAATTTTCAGCCTGCCCGCATCTTGGTCTTAAGCAATTCAGGAGCAGGAATGCACTTTTTTCTCAACACAGTGCTTATGAATAGCCACTGTGCAAATCATTATGCAAACCACATCAGGAGTTCTAAATGAAGGCAATCAATATTTTGCCCGCTATTGCCTGTGCCCTGGGCATGACCCTGTCTCATGCGATCCTCGCCGAGGAAGATGCAGGACATAGTTTTGACTATCGAACCTTCCATACGGGGGGCATGGTCGATTATGGCAAGATCGGTGACTCCTATACTTCCGATCTGGTCATGTACCTGGCCGGCAACCAGTTCATGGTCATGGATGAACTGATCAAAGACTTCCAGAGGAAGAATCCCGATATCAAGACTATTTACGTTGAAACCATCCCACCGGGTCAGATCCTCAAGGGTCAGATCCTGAAACAGGGTGAGATCAACGGTCAGAAGACTGCCCAGAATCCCGACCTGTATGCCAGTGTCAACCTGGGTCACCTGAAGACCCTCAAGGGTAAGGGCATCATGAATGACTACATGATCTATACCCATAACAAACTGGAACTCATGGTCGCCAAGGGCAATCCCAGGAACATCAAGGGCCCCGAGGACCTGGGTCGTGACGACCTGGTACAGTCCCACCCCAACCCGCTGACCGAAGGAATCTTCAAGTTCTACGGTTCCCAGATGCTCAAGGATATGGGGCTGTACGAAAAGGTCACCAATAACCAGATGTGCAAGGGCTGCTGGGCCGTACCCGGCAAGACCTGGTTTACCGAACGTCATCACCGTGAAACCCCCCATCGCATCGAACAGGGTGAAGCGGATGTCGGTATCGTCTGGACCACGGAGATCAAACATGCCCAGGCAGAGGGCCGCGCCATCGACGGCGTACCGATCCCTGCCCCCCTCAATATGTCCGATAAGGTAGGTTATGCCATTGGTGTACTTAGTACCGGTCGCAATCAGGCCAATGCCAGGCGCTACCTGGATTATCTTGCAACCCAGGGTGCCCAGGACATCTATGCCAGGTATGGTTTTGTAGAGGCCTCGGCAGAAGAAAGGGCCTTAAAGCCAATTCCCTCACCTCCTCCGGCAAAACCAACCGGCATCACGATTCAATAAATAGCAGGCAACTAAAAAGCCCCTCTTATGAGGGGCTTTTCTTATGGCGCATAAAAATCTATTGCCAGGTAAAAAAGTAATCAAACAACTCACGACATGATGAATTGCCCGAAGTTATGATCCCGGAGTATTTTGCAGGCACGATATTCATCATCGGGCAACACGGCGATGTAATAGGATGGATCGGCGCCGGCAATAGATACGTGTCCGGAATCGAAAGACTCGATCACCTCGATACCTTCTTCGAGCAGCAGGGATTTCATGATGGCGGCTATGCCCAGGTCATAGGTGCGCGCTATATTCATGGCCAGAATCAATCCAGTGTTTTCTATGCTTTAGTAACGGGTACAAATCAGGCAGCGAATCGAGGCGGTTGTGTCCTTGCTGAGCGCTCGCTAGGCATTTAACACCTTATGCCACGCCGATCTAAGCACACTGTCTACATTGCCTTCTATCAGCTCGCCATGGGCCAGTATAATTCTTTCCGCCTCCCAACCGAGTATCTTTTTGAGCCCGCCTTTCACTATGTCCTTTTTACCCCAGCCCATCTGATACTCCGGAGCTGCCTTCGGGTTGTTCCACATTTTGTAAACCACCTTCCACCAGAAGCGTAAATAAAGGCTTGTTAGGTGACTGTAATCATCGCCAATGTTTTCCAGTAAATCCACCAGGATGAGTGTCTTCGATGGCTTATGAAAAAAGGCAACCTCCCATATATACCGGGTACCCTGAATGACTACCTGGTCAAAGACATCACCCCACCTTGGGTCGGGCCGATTACCCAGAATCCAGTCAAAGGGAATATCGGGCCTTTTCCGTTCAAGTCCGGGACAAAGAAATGTTTCAGCATGCGGATACTTTTGCTGGAAGTCGGTTACGAATAAATGATGATAAGAGCCAGGCGCAACGATATATTGAACCTTACCGAGTGCATCGATCTCCTGTTTTACCTCATCATTGATATCGCAGGGATCGTGGACCAATAATTCCCCATTTTCCAGCCTTACAACCGTCATACGTCCGAACAGGTTGATGCCTGCATAGCGCACCGGATATTCAAGTATCCATATCTGGTCTTTTACATATTCTTGTAGATGGTTCATTGTGTGCGTTTTTTTGATGCCTAACGACATGGCTAACGGGACACCATAAAGTGTCAAAAATAGCGCCGCTTTATTATGAGTAGAAACCCATGCGTTATCGTACCGCCTTGTTAGGCGCTCCACTCTTCATCGAATCCGATATGCAGAATGACATGATACACACGCTGCCGTTACTTCGGACAATGCGGCATATGCTGACAATACCTCACCTTCTTGAGCTTTCAGCGCGAAATGACTCGCCGCTTTATGCATGCTGGTACCGACACCTCGCATTCCCTCAGGCATCATTTCTGCCATGTGACTTGCATCATGCCTTTCAAGAGAACTCATACCTAAACGTGACTCTGCGATATCAGCCGCTCTATCCAGTCTTCCTGCTGCCATTTGGACCAGGATCTCGTTCAAAGCGGCAAGATGATCACGCATATTTGAAAGCATGTGTTCCTGCATCATTTGCGGCATCTGTACAAACTCACGCCCATCCTCACCAGCATGCACTGTGAAAATCATAAAAAGAGCCAAGACCGACCCAATAGATAAACAAACTGTTTTCATTCTTGTTCCCCTGGTTGGAGAAAACACGCTGTAAGGCAAAAGACCTGGCACACACCTTTTCTCTCTCTTTAAAAAATCACTGAACTTGCTTTCTAGCTGCCCGCTTAATCAATACGACGCCAATAACTATAAAAACCAAAGGGAGTATAAATTTCAAAAACTCCGTAAGCTTCTCGAAATATGCAAGCACATTACTTTTCCATTCGAACCATGCACCTTCCGGTTAACTCATACATGACCTGGGCGGCTTGCTTTCATATTTCCCGACAGTACCCCAATGGCCAATCATGGCAACTAATAATAGTAGAACGCCCGTAATCGATAGGATTATGCCAGGATATTTCATCATTTTAATGTTCTCGGCAATATCCTGGTAATAATTTAAAAATCGGAAAATCACTGGATTGGAGAAGATGGTGTTAGTACTCATAGCGATATATCCGCATGCCTTAGGATTGGTACTAATCGAATGAAAAGGTAAAGCTAATACACGGTAGTTTTTGTACGATTTCTCAGAGTTGTGCGTTTTTAGTCGAACTTCTACTCACCGGAAGAATTAAGCGACTTCCATTTTTCGACGTTGTCTTTACCGGGCGCCAGGTTCAGTCGCTCGGGGTAGAGTGCTACCGTCAGGGCAGCTATGGCATTCACATACAGGTCCTGGGGATTGTCCCTGCAATACCCGTCCGTCCATTTGAGCATCTGCTCCAGATTACGATTACCGGCAATATTGTAAGTGCTGGGGACGATCAGGTTGAAGGCCGAGAGGTAGGCCTCCATCCAGTTGACATAGGTAGTGAGGCCCCTGCCGCTGGCATGGGCCTGTAGATAACTCTCGCAACTCTTACTGCCGGCCCCGAAGACCGCAAACTGGCCATCGATATCCTTGGCCTGAGCCGGCAGGCTCACGAGAAGGATCAAAATAACCACCAGCATCAGATGTCTGATCACTTTATTCTCCCCTTCTCGAAGTCGTTTGCATGATTCACGCGATAATTTAGTCGGCCATGTTGCTCAGGATGGCATTTTTCACCGATTCCAGCGTCGCATCCACGGTCACCATGGGTGTGGTGCTTTGCTTGATGGCGGTATCGGGATCTTTCAGGCCATGTCCGGTCAGGGTACAGACGATCTTGCTACCCTCGGGGATCTTGCCATTCCGGACATCGCGCAGGGCGCCTGCCAGAGAAGTGGCAGAAGCCGGCTCACAGAATACGCCTTCCTTCTCGGCCAGTAGTTTCTGGGCGGCGAGGATCTCTTCATCGGAACAGGCATCAAACCAGCCCTTGGCCTCTTTCTGCAGGTCCCAGGCCTTGTCCCAGCTCTGAGGATGACCGATACGAATTGCGGTGGCGACGGTCTCGGGGTTGTCGACCATCTCACCCTTTACAAAGGGGGCGGAACCCGCAGCCTGGTAACCCACCATCACGGGGCGGCTGTTCACGATGCCATGCTGGTAGTACTCGCTATAACCCATCCAGTGCGCGGTGATGTTACCGGCGTTACCCACGGGCAGGCAGTGATAATCCGGCGCGCATTCAAGTTCTTCGACGATCTCAAAGGCCGCGGTCTTCTGTCCCTGCAGGCGATAGGGGTTGATGGAGTTAACGATGGTCACGGGGGCCTCTTCAGCCACCTCTTTCACCAGGCGCATACCATCATCAAAGTTACCCTTGATCTGGATAACCACCGAACCATGCATCATGGCCTGGGCCAGTTTACCCATGGCGATCTTGCCATCGGGGATCAGCACAAAGGCCGTGATGCCGGCGCGTGCCGCATAGGCAGCCGCCGCCGCCGAGGTGTTACCAGTCGAGGCACAGATGATGGCCTTGCTACCCTCTTCCACCGCCTTGGTGACGGCCATGGTCATGCCCCGGTCCTTGAAGGATCCGGTCGGATTCAGGCCTTCATACTTGACGTAGATCTCAACATCCTTACCCAGTTCTCGGGGGATATTGTTCAGGCGAATCAGCGGGGTATTGCCCTCGCCCAGGCTGATAATACGGGTATCATCATGGACGGGGAGGCGGTCGCGGTATTTGTCGATAAGACCGGTATAACGGGGTCGAAATGGCATTTAATTCACCTGTATTTCAAATAGTTACTTCTATTAGTTAATCTAAATACTAACCCAGAGTTTCCATACGGATACGGGTCACGGGGGCCTTGATCGTGTCCAGGGCCTCAATGGCCTGTATTGCCTGGTTCATCCGCTGTTCCTGCACACGATGTGTCAGCAGGATGATAGAGACATTGCTCGCCCCTTCTTCCGGTTCTTTCTGGATCAGGGCCTCGATACTGATGCCCTGATCACCCAGGATTCGGCTCACATCAGCCAACACGCCCGGACGATCTTTCGCCTGCAGGCGCAGATAATAAGCGGTCTCAACATCATCCATGCCCAGCACGGGCAGATCGGAAAGCTGATCGGCCTGGAAGGCCAGATGTGGTACCCGGTTTTCAGGATCCGCCGTCAGGGTCCTGGTCACATCGATGATATCGGCCACGACGGCTGAAGCGGTCGGCTCAGCTCCTGCGCCGGCACCATAATACAGGGTTGGGCCTACGGCATCACCCTGTACCAGAACGGCATTCATGACCCCATCCACATTGGCAATCAGACGGCGCTCAGGAATCAGGGTGGGATGGACACGCAGTTCCACCCCCTGCTCTGTCTTGCGGGTGACGCCCAGGTGTTTGATGCGATAACCCAGTTCGGCCGCATTGGTGACATCTTCACGCGTAATATGGGTAATACCTTCGGTATAGCACCTGTCAAACTGAAGCGGAATCCCAAAGGCGATGGAGGCGATTATGGTCAGCTTGTGGGCCGCATCGATACCTTCTACATCAAAGGTGGGATCGGCCTCGGCATAACCCAGTAACTGGGCCTCTTTCAGCACATCCCTGAAATCACGACCCTTGTCGCGCATCTCGGTGAGAATGAAGTTGCCTGTGCCGTTGATAATACCGGCCGCCCATTCGATGCGATTAGCCGCCAGGCCTTCACGCAAGGCCTTGATGATCGGGATACCACCAGCAACTGCGGCCTCAAAGGCCACCATAACGCCTTTTTCCTGGGCCGCCGCAAAGATCTCGTTACCATGCAGGGCGATCAGTGCCTTGTTGGCAGTAACGACATGCTTGCCATTTTTAATGGCCATGAGCACCAGTTCGCGGGCGGGTTCATAGCCACCGATGAGCTCCACGACCACATCGATCTCGGGATCATTGACGACCTCGAAGGCATCTTCTGTCAGGCGCACATCATTCAGGCCCAGCTCACGAGCAAGCTCCAGATCCAGTGCCGCGGCATAATCAATCTCGATGGCACGACCGGCACGGCGTGCGATCTCCTCGGCATTACGTTTCAACACGGTGGCGGTTCCACCACCGACGGTACCCAGACCCAGCAATCCAACCTTGACCGGTTTCACGGCTTACTCCTCGTTGTTCTGTAGCAATACGCCATCATCACGAAACATCTGTCTGATGCCCCGCAATGCCTGACGTGTACGATGTTCATTTTCAATCAGACTGAAGCGAACATGATCATCACCATATTCACCAAAACCGATACCCGGTGACACGGCGACCTTCGCATCCTTGAGTAGCTTCTTGGAAAAGTCCAGCGAACCCATTTCACGATAGGGTTCAGGAATCTGGGCCCAGACAAACATGGTCGCTTTGGGCCATTCGACCTTCCAGCCGATGTTATCCAGGCCTTCACACAGGACATTGCGGCGGCTCAGATACATATTGCGTATCTCTTCGACACAATCCTGGGGACCTTCCAGCGCGGTTATCGCGGCGACCTGGATCGGTGTGAACATACCATAATCCAGATAGGATTTGATTCGGGCAAGCGCCCCAACCAGGGTGGGATTACCGCACATAAAGCCTACCCGCCAGCCGGGCATATTATAGGTCTTGGACAGGGAATAGAATTCTACTGCCACATCCTTGGCCCCGGGTACCTGTAGAATCGAGGGTGCCTTGTAGCCATCAAACACGATCTCCGCATAGGCGATATCGTGGACGACCCAGATCTCGTGTTCCTGAGCAATCCTGACCACCTTCTCGAAAAATTCCAGCTCCACGCATTCGGCCGTTGGATTTCCCGGGAAGTTCAGGATCAGCATCTTCGGTTTGGGCCAGGTATCCCTGATCGCCCTTTCCAGCTCCTCGAAGAAGTCGCGATCCGGTGTCAGTGGGACATGACGGATATCGGCACCCGCTATCACGCAGCCATAGGGATGGATGGGATAGGCCGGATTAGGGACCAGCACGGCATCACCGGGACCCAGGGTAGCCAGGGCCAGGTGCGCCAGCCCTTCTTTAGAGCCAATGGTGACGATGGCCTCGGACTCCGGGTCCAGATCCACATCATAGGTGTTTTTATACCAGCTGGTGATGGCCCGACGCAGGCGGGGTATACCCCTGGACATGGAATAGCGATGGGTATCACCACGCTGCGCCGCCTCGACCAGTTTTTCGACGATATGCGGCGGAGTCGGCTGATCAGGGTTACCCATTCCGAAATCAATAATGTCCTCACCCCGGGCGCGTGCCTTCGCTTTCAGATCATTGACGATATTGAAAACATAGGGGGGAAGTCGCTTGATTCTTAGAAATTCGTCTTTCAAGGCCCTGGTCTGTCCGGAATAAAATATAAGCGAGGCATGATACTAAGGGCGTGTCGGGCTTTCAACGAAGAATAGCCCGAAATTCAAGCTCTTCGGCCTTTTAAATCAACGCGGTGACGGGATTAGCAAGACCTAATCAAAGCCGCTTGAAGACCCTGACGATCTCGTCATCTTCTGGTACGGCCTCTATGGTGAACCCCAACTTGGTCATCAGGGCCTGCATGGGGCGGTTCTGCCGCAGGACTTCACCCTCCAGCATCTGCAGCCCCCTGGCCCTCGCCGTCTTCATAAGCGCCTGCATCAGCTTGGTTCCTACCCCTTTACCGTGAAAGTCATCGGCAACTACCAGGGCAAATTCCGCACTAAGCCAGTCCGGGTTGGTCACATAGCGAGAGACCCCTACCTCGATTTGCTCATGCCCCTTGCTGACCACCGCGATAAAGGCCATCTCGCGGTCATAATCGATCTGGGTAAAACGTGCGAGCATCTCGGGGGTGAGTTCCTGCAACATACGCATAAAGCGAAAGAACCGCGACTGTTCCGACAAATTACGCACAAAGCTCTGCTCAATCCCGGCATCCTCCGGCTTGATAGGACGTATGGTGATATCCAGCCCGGAGGGCAACTGCCAGGACTCTTCGAGTTCCGTGGGATAGGGATGGATCGCCATGTGCTCATAGGGCGACAGATACCTGGAACGTTCGACCTTGATGCGCGCATCCACGGCCATCACCCCCAGCTCATCCACGATCAGGGGATTGATATCCAGCTCAACAATCTCGGGCAACACGCTGACCAGTTCCGAGATGCGCATCAGGGTATGGATGAGGGCCTCTTCATCCACGGCCGGCATATTGCGAAAGGCCTTGAGTAGCTTACCTGCGCGCGAGCGGCTCAGCATGCTGGCGACCACACTACGATTCAGCGGCGGCAGTCCGACGGCCTTATCCCTGAGTATCTCAACCATGGTGCCCCCCAGGCCTATACTGATTGCAGGCCCGAACACGGGGTCGCGTACCACACCCAGCAACAACTCTCTGCCATGTGGGGCACGATGCATCGGCTCTACCGTCATGGTGATGGTTTCGATCTCGGGATGCTCCTGCCTGATGGAGTGTTCGAGTTCGATAAAGTTTTCGCGTACCGACTGCGCCATGACGATATTCAGGCGTACGCCCCCGATGTCCGATTTATGGCTAAACTCTGGCATATTGACCTTCAGCACCACCGGGTAACCCAGTGACTCGGCCGCGATCAGCGCCTCCTGGGGAGTACGTACCGTAATGGTGGGATTTACTGGTATCTGAAAGGCTGCCAGTACCGCCTTGCCCTCCTGGGCCGTCAATACGGTTCTGCCACTGGCCATTACCCCCTCGATGATCATGTGGGCACCCTCGATATCCGGCGGGCAATCGCCTTCTACCGGTGCCGGAGCCTGCATCAGGAACTTCTGATTCTGATGGAAATTCGCCATGAAACTGAACGCTGCCACGCCCACCTCGGGAGTATTGAAATGGGGTATGCCGGCCAAGGAGAACATGCGCCTTGCCTCGGCTACGCGCTCCCCTCCCGTCCATGCGGCCAGTACCGGTTTCTGCGTGCCCTTGACGGCCTCGATCACATCTGCGGCAACCTGGGTAGGTTCGGTCATGGCCTGGGGTGTCAGGATGATCAGGATGCCATCCACCTGCTTGTCCTCGATACAGAGACGCACGGCTTCGGCATAGCGATAGGCATTGGCATCACCGAGGATATCCACGGGATTGGCGCGCGACCAGTGTGAGGGCAGAAGATCATCCATTGCCTTCATGGTCTCATCGTTAAGCTGGGCCAACTCGACCCCTTCCTCTTCCGCTCGGTCAGTTGCCATCACCCCGGGACCACCGGCGTTGGTGATAATAGCCAGCCGATTGCCCTGAAAGTGATTATCTGCAGCCAGGATACGTGCAGCCGCAAACAGATGGGCGATGCTATACACGCGGACTACCCCGGCCCGCTCGATGGCGGCATCGAAGACATCGTCCCCGCCGACCATGGCCCCGGTATGCGACATCGCTGCCTTGGAGCTGGCCTCGTGCCGGCCCGCCTTGATCAGTATGACCGGCTTGATCCTGGCGGCTGCCTTGAGCCCACTTAAAAAGGCGCGTGCATCCCGAATACCCTCTACATACAGCAGGATGCTCTGGGTATAGGGATCAAGTGCCAGGTAATCCAGGATTTCACCAAAATCAATATCCGCGGCATCCCCCATGGACACGACGGTAGAAAAACCAATCCCCTGTAACTTGGCCCAGTCGAGTATGGCCGTGCAGATAGCCCCGGACTGTGAAACCAGGGCGAGTTTGCCACGTGCCGCCGTATCGTAACTGAAAGTGGCATTGACTCCGGTCAACGGTCGCATAATACCCAGGCAGTTCGGACCTATGATACGAATGCCATAACGTTTGGCATGCTCCATGATGCTCTTTTCGAGCAGCTTGCCTTCTTTGCCTATTTCGCTAAAACCGGCTGAAATGATAATCACGCTGTGGATGTTTCGTTCACCACAGCTTTGAACAATGTCTGGGATCGTCTTTGCGGGTGTCGCAATAACGGCCAGGTCTATCTGGTCCGGTACTTTCTTAATGTCAGGGTAACAGGGAAACCCCAGGACTTCGTTATGCTTCGGATTGACCGGGCAGAGCCGCCCCTTAAATCCTGCCTGCTGCATGTTCAGCATCAGGCGATGACCAATACTGCCCTCTTTCTCCGAGGCACCAATGATCGCAACCGCATGAGGGTTAAAGAAGGTGCTCAGGTAGTGCTGTGACATAAGGTTAGCCCCATGCTAAGGTTATTTGCTCTATTTTACGTGATGAAAGTTAAGCTTTTATGCTCATCGGCCTGATCAGCCACCCGGATTGTCTCCAATATCCTGTTCCCGAACAACACCCGGAACAGCCTGCCCGCATCAGGGCCATACAGGACCTGCTCATAGCCAAGGGTCTGGACATACTGATGCCGCAGACCGAAGCCCCACTGGCCAGCCCAGAAGAACTCAAACAGGTCCATACCGCCGAGTACGTCGATCGTATCTTTAAACTCGGCGAAAAGGATGAGATGTCATGGCTCGACCAGGACACCCCGTTCACTGCCCAGACCCTGCAGGCCGCGCGTCGCTCTGCCGGTGCCTGCATCAAGGGTGTCGACCTGGCCATGCAGGGGCCTGTCACACAACAGTTCTGCCTGGTCAGACCACCCGGCCATCATGCCGAAAAAGATCGCGCCATGGGCTTTTGTATCTTCAATAATATCGCCGTTGGTGCAGCTCATGCCCTGGAACATTACCAGCTGGAGCGCATCGCCGTGCTCGATTTTGATGTACACCACGGTAATGGCACGGAAGATATCTTCAAGGATGACCCACGCGTACTGTTCTGCTCGGCCTTTCAATATCCCTTTTATCCTGAAACGCCTTTCATCACTGACCGGAAAAACATTGTTAACGTTCCCCTGCCCGCCTACACACGCAGCAAGGAGTTTCGCGAGGCCATCGCGGAACACTGGATTCCCGCCATCGATGCGTTTTCACCCCAGTTGATCCTGGTGTCCGCAGGCTTCGATGGACACAGCAGTGATGATATGGCCCAGCTCATGCTGGCCGATTCCGATTATGGCTGGCTATCTTCCCAGCTCATAGCGCTGGCCGAAAAACATGCAGACAATCGAATGATCGCAGTACTCGAAGGTGGCTACAACACCACCGCACTGGCAACCAGTGTGCTTGCCTACCTGCAGGCTTACTGGGACTAATCCGGGCATAGAATCTGACCCGTGTTTTTGAATAGGCTATCATTGCCCTTTCACAAGCCAATACACCTACCGCATCATGAAATTCAGTGAAGACTATGGCAACAGTCAATATGCCCTCACCGGCTATGATGATCACTACATTCAGGCTAACCAGACTCGTTACGGACACAGTCTGATCATTACACCCGCTACACTGGTAACGGACTGGTCACCCAACACCCCTGAACAACTGATGCATCAGGACGTGATGCAAGAACTGATTGAGCTTGAGGCTGAAATTGTTTTACTGGGTACCGGGCGCAGGATTCATTTCCCCCCACCCAAGATCCTGGCCCTTTTCTCTGAGCATCAGATTGGACTTGAGGTCCTGGACAGTGCCTCGGCCTGCCGCACTTTTAATATCCTGCTCAGTGAAGGACGCAATGTTGCCGCCGGTCTGCTTTTACCTGGGGCTGATTAAAACCTTCCAGCTTATTCTCCCTTCAGGCGATTTCTGACCAGCAAATAGAAAAAGAAAGTCCCTACGGCAGCAGCTACATGTTTAAGGGCATGACCACTCACACTCCCGGTCAGGTCGTAAATCGGCTGATCCCAGAATTCTAAAATTTTAGATAGTACATACCAGGCCAGTACCATCCAGATATATGCCGAGTAACGACTATTACCCTTGTAGAGAAAAAGGATGAGCGGTATGAGCAACATGGGTAAAAACTGAATAACCATATAAAACCGCAAATCCCCCTGATTGATCGATTCGGTGTAGGCCCAATACACCACCGACATGCCCCCCAGAACAACGAGGGGGATAAGCAGGCGCCTGGCAAACCTATAGGAAATATACTCACCGACTATCGCACTGAAAAAAGCCATGAACGCGAGGGTCATCGGCAAACGATCCCAGAGCAGCGTAGAATTATTCGGTGCCAGGTGATAATGGCCAGAACCCAGCCCCACCAGGATCAGGCTGACAAAAAACAGGGTATAGATCGGCAATGCCCCGAATGGAAGACTCGTCGTTGATCTCAAAAGAAGGGTAGCTATCCCCAACAGACCAACCAGAATAAAAGCGACATTGGAACTCACATTCCAGAAATTACTCACACCGGCAAACAGTCTGTCATCGGCAAACTGGTGGTACGTCAGATCCTGTGATATAGCCGGGATAAAGAACACCGCGACCAGGGTGAACACCATGGTCGCCAGAATAATCTGGAGCCTTTTATCGCTCACGATGTACCTCTTACCAATCATTGTTGACCTTGCACAGAAAATCGCTCATAGACATCCGCGCCTACCCTGACCGACTTCCTGGTCTGCTTATCCACGGGCACCCAAAGGGTTTTTGCCCGGGCCAGTATCTTCATATCCGATTTTCTGAATATGTCTGTATACCGTTCGAAAGCCCGACGCGTAGTACCCCCCA
>JANTGN010000043.1 GCA_024762895.1 Thiotrichales bacterium | reverse complement strand
CAACCAGAATAAAAGCGACATTGGAACTCACATTCCAGAAATTACTCACACCGGCAAACAGTCTGTCATCGGCAAGCTGGTGGTACGTCAGATCCTGTGATATAGCCGGGATAAAGAACACCGCGACCAGAGTGAACACCATGGTCGCCAGAATAATCTGGAGCCTTTTATCGCTCACGATATACCTCTCGCCAATCATTGTTGACCTTGCACAGAAAATCGCTCATAGACATCCGCGCCTACCCTGACCGACTTCCTGGTCTGCTTATCCACGGGTACCCAAAGGGTTTTTGCCCGGGCCAGTATCTTCATATCCGATTTTCTGAATATGTCTGTATACCGTTCAAAAGCCCGGCGCGTAGTACCCCCCACCCAGGTACGTACAATCACGGTATCCTTCTCGTAAGCCGGCCGCTTGTATTCAATCTCATGTTTCACCACGACCCACAGGAGGCTGGCCAGTTGTTCCGCGGTCGCCAGGTCATACCAGTGGGCCACGGCGACATCCTGCACCCATTGCAGGTAGACGATATTATTGACATGACCCATGAGATCGATATCCGATGGCCTGATGGTAATTTCCATCTCATACGGCTGATTTGGTCTGCCCGTTGACATATTTTAAGTTTATACCGCCTGACGGGGATAATTCATACAGAAGCTGCTCATTCAAACCAGTATTCCGGTTTCATCAGGGAATCGGCACAGACAATCCTGGCCTTTACGATCCCCTGGATACCAGGGCTCGGTGCCCTGACCATCCAGGCATCCGCGTCCTTTTCCGGAATGGGATACGGGGCATCAAAACCCAGGACACCAGCAGGCTGAAACCCAAATCGAGAATAGTATTCGGGATATCCAAGGACAAAAACCAGTTCAACGCCCTCCTCGGCCAGCCTGCGCAATCCTTCTTCTACTAATTGACTACCGACACCCTGATTCTGATATTCCGGCATAACGGCCAGTGGCGCGAGGATTGCGGCCTTTATGGAAGCAGCGGAGCCCAGGTGTACCGTGGTGAATAAAATATGCCCCACTGCTTCATCATTTTCATAGGCCAATAAAGATAATGAAGGTTGCGCACTGGGATCATTCAGAAGATCACTGACCAGACCTGCCTCGACATCAGAACCAAATGCCGCAGCTTCTACTGCTAATGCATCGGCAAGTTCATCTTCATTGGACTCTTGGATCAACATTGATAGACTAAATTAATTCCGCTGATAACCATCAGCCAACATTACCCAATTAGGTAAACCTTAATAAGTAAGCCACCACCTAAGCCCACAAGTCCGCTGAAACTCATAAAGAATAAACGTAGCTCCATGGTAGATAACGATGTGCTAAATAACTTCCCTGGCTCAACCCATTGGCCAGAAATCCCAAATTCACTTCCTCGAAATGCTGCTTTATGACCTATGATAATTATAGTCAGGAAGCACAAAACTAAAGCGATAATCGCTGATTTATCGTAAGGATAGGGAAAAAGAATGACTAAGAAACCAATCAGCAGACTGAACAGGCTGGCTATTAAATTCCATTTCATCGGCATCTGGATAGGTCAACCCAACCATTCTTTCTTGAGCAATTACTGCTGCGTGAAATATTAGCATTGCAGTAAATATCATAGTTAGCCATAGAATTTTCATTTATTATGAATATTCAATATGTCCGCTTCAGGATGTAGATTCAATGGACGATTAGCGAGGTATAAATCGTCTCAAAAGATTAAGAGTTGGTCGGAGCATCAACAGCACCAAGAAACATTATGAATAGCTGACGACGTTAGAGCAGGTTTTCTTCTGTAAAGCCTCGACTCTCGAGAATCTTGCGCAGGCGCTTGAGGGCATCCATCTGGATCTGGCGTACGCGTTCACGAGTCACACCCAGTTCATTACCCACCTCTTCCAGGGTGGCGCGCTCATAGCCATGCAGGCCGAATCGGCGTATGACCACTTCGCGCTGCTTGATGTCCAGCTCTTCAAGCCAGGTATCGACATACTGGACAATATCCTCGTCCTGGATCAGCATATCGGGTTCGGTGCAGTCTTCGTCGGGGATGATGTCCAGCATCGGGCGATCATTTTCCTTGCCCACCGAGACATCCACAGAAACGGCACGCTCGGTGAGATTCAGCAGTCGCTTGATGTCTTCCAGTGGTCGATCAAGTAATTCAGAAACCTCTTCCTCGGTGGGCTCGTGACCGAGCTTCTGAGTGAGTTCACGTACGGCACGCAGATAACTGTTGAGTTCCTTGACCACATGGATAGGCAGGCGAATGGTTCGCGTCTGATTCATCAGGCCTCGTTCTATGGTCTGACGAATCCACCAGGTGGCATAGGTAGAAAAGCGAAAACCCCTCTCGGGGTCGAATTTTTCAACGGCGCGAATCAGGCCCAGGTTCCCTTCTTCGATCAGATCAAGCAGCGGCAGGCCACGGTTCATATATCGCCGTGCTATTTTGACGACCAGCCTGAGGTTACAGGTGATCATCTTTTTACGCCCGCGCTCTTCCCCTTTACGAGCCAGTCGAGCGTAATACACCTCTTCTTCGGGTGTCAGCAGGGGAGAAAATTCGATTTCTTTCAGGTACAGCCGGGTGGCATCAAGCTCCTTGCTGGTGACATCACTGGCAGCATATTTCTTGGCAGGAGTTGCTTCCTTGACGACATCGACCGGTACTTCCACTTCAGCTGTCCCTACTGCCTCAACCTCTTCAGGTTCGATGACCTCTTCCAGATCCGTCGGATCATCTTCCTTAGTTCCTGGTTTTTTGGGTTCCACCAGTTTGGTCATACGTGCTCCTTTGGACTTGGCATTATCTCTTTGGTAAATAAGCCATCGGATTTACAGGATTTCCATTTCGCCTGATTTCAAAATGGAGCATATTTCTTTCTGCATCCGTATTACCGATTTCTGCGATTTTCTGGCCTCGCTTTACCCAACTACCTTCTTTGACCAGAATCTTATTATTGTGTGCATAGGCGCTGAAAATATTATTGTTGTGTTTGATGATCACGAGTTTGCCATAACCTTTCAGCCCAACTCCACCATAGACCACCTTACCTTCAGCGGCAGCCACTACAGGTTGCCCCCTTTTGCCAGCAATATCAATCCCTTTTTTACCCTGATTGGAAGTACCGTAGGCCTTGATAACCTTACCCTTTGCAGGCCATTGCCATTTCAGCTTGCCACTGGGGTAGCGGGTTGCATCCGAATAACTGCTCCTGGATGGCTTTTTCTGCTTCTTGGTTGCAGAGGTCGTCTGTTTTTTCGTCTGGGTACTGGTGGTAGACTTGGCTTGCTTTGGTGGTGAGGATTTTTTAGTGCTGTAGCTTTTGCTGGCAGAACGAGGACTCAGCCAGAGTTCCTGACCTGCATGAATCCTGTAGGGATAGCCAATCCCATTCCAGCGAGCGACCTGTTTATAGTCGAGATTGTATCGCCAGGAGATGGAATACAGGGTTTCACCCTTACGAACCTTGTGCGTAGAGACATTATAAGTTCTATGAGCCGATGAGCCGCAGGCCGTTATAAAGGCCAGCATCAACAGTAGAACGGTCGTCTTTTTTAGTGCAGATAGTCCCACAGCACCGCAAGCAGGACGACGGCTACCGCCACAACCCAGCCTATGACTTCGATATAATGTCGCAGTTTATCTTCGATCCTGGGACCCAACCAGCGAACTAACCCGGCCACAAGGAAAAAGCGCGCCCCTCGACCGATAAAGGATGCCAGTACAAAGGGTATAAAGGACATGGCCAGGGCGCCTGCCGAGATCGTAAAGATCTTATAGGGAATCGGAGTAAAACCAGCCAGAAAAACCACCCAGACCCCCCAACGCTCGAACCACTCCTGCGCGCGCTCAAAGGCTTCACCCTTTCCCATCTCATAAATCCAGGGCTCTATTGCTTCAAAGGCAAAATAACCAATAAGGTAACCGAGTATGCCCCCCAGGACCGAGGCCAGTGTGGTGATTAAGGCATAGTTCCATGCCGATTTCGGTTTCGCCAGGCTCATGGGCGCCAGCATCACATCGGGTGGCACGGGGAAAAAAGAGGATTCGGCAAAACTCAGGCCACCCAGATACCAGGGCGCATGTTGATGACCTGCCCAGCTCAGAACCTTGTCGTACATCGGTACAAATATTTTCATTCAATCCTCACCCGAACATAGGGGTACAAAGCTCACCGTCTCCAGCCACTGCTGTTCATACTGGTTTTCTGTGCGCGTAATCTTGAGTAATTTCTGGACATCATGCCCCTTACCCACCGGAATAATCATTTTGCCACCCACGGCCAGTTGTTGCAGCAGTGCCTCTGGCACCACTTCGGGCGCGGCGGTGACGATGATGGCATCAAAGGGCGAAAACTGTCTCAGGCCCCAGCTTCCATCGCTGTAATAGAGTTGGGCATTGTTCAGACCCAGTTCTCTTAATAAGGTTCGCGAACGATCATGCAGAACACGGATCCTTTCCACGCTGTAGACCCTGGGGATCAGCTGGGCCAGGACGGCCGCCTGATAACCAGAACCCGTTCCCACCTCAAGCACCTTGCGTGGTATACCATCGGCAATCAGGGCCTGGGTCATGAGGGCAACGATGTAGGGTTGAGAGATCGTTTGACCATGCCCGATTGGCAGGGCCGTATCTTCATAGGCACGGCTGGACAGGGCCTCGTCGACAAAGAGATGACGGGGTGTTGAGCGCATCACTCTAAGTACGCGCTCATCATGTATGCCCTCCTCCTTGAGCCTTTGCACCAGGCGGTCGCGGGTACGCTGGGAAGTCATGCCGATACCGGCAACACGTTTTTGAATCACCGAGCGACCCCGCTAACCCATTGCCTGAGATCTTCCAGGGCCTGGTGCCGGGTCAGATCAACCTGCAAGGGGGTAATGGAGACATAATGATGGTTCACGGCGTGAAAGTCGGTACCTGGCCCGGCATCCTGTTCGGGGCCCGCCGCACCAATCCAATAGACCTTTCGCCCCCTGGGGTCATGGGACTCGTTCACGGCCTCAGAACGATGACGATGGCCCAGACGGGTCGTCTGGAAACCCTCGATATCCGCCCAGGCAACGTCTGGTATATTGACGTTGAGTATGGTGTCGGCAGGAAGTGCTTGCTGGTTTAATCGCATGAGCAGGGACTTTACCACCTTAGTTGCGGTATCGAAATGTTTTGGGTCGAAGGCATTCATGGAAACGGCAATCGCAGGACGCCCCAGAAAACGCCCCTCCATGGCAGCGGCCACGGTACCCGAATACAGCACATCATCACCCAGATTGGCCCCTGCATTAATGCCCGAAATCACCATATCCGGTAACGGCTTGAGCAGGCAGGTCATGGCCAGGTGCACGCAATCGGTTGGGGTTCCATTCACGCAGGTATATCCCAGTTCGTTGCTACGAGTGCGCAGGGGACGATCCAGGGTCAGCGAATTACTGGCACCACTTCGATCACGATCCGGAGCCACCACCGATACCGAACCAAATCCAGCGCAGGCCTCGGCCAGGTGGCGCAGACCCGGTGCCTGGCAGCCGTCATCATTACTCACTAGGATATTCATCAGGGTGACTAATCAGCCTATACTTTAAAGTATTATATTATCTCTTGAATCGTCCCAATGACCAAACCTGATGATACAGACGACAATGAACTGGAGCTTTTTCGCCAGGCCGTGGGTGACGTAAAGCCGGTCGAGGATGGCCGGATCGAGAAAAACCCCGGCAAGCCTCCTCCTCATCCCTGCAAGCTCATCGAAGATGAACAACAGGCACTGCAGGACTCGTTATCCGAAGCCTATGACCCAACCGAGATCCAGCCGGGCGACACCCTGAGCTACAAACGTGAGGGCATCCAGAACCGTGAATTCCGAAAGCTTCGAACAGGCGAATACAGCATCCAGTCGGAACTGGACCTCCATGGCTATACCGTAGAGTCTGCCAGGGTTGCCCTGTTTGAATTCCTGCGCAAGGCTCAGGAACGAGGGCATCGAGCGGTCAGAATCATCCATGGCAAGGGACACCGGTCTTCCAACAAGGGCCCGGTACTCAAGACGATGGTCAATCGCTGGCTCAGGCAATGCGACCCCGTACTGGCCTTCCACTCCGCCCAACCCCGTGACGGCGGCACCGGTGCCGTCTATGTGCTGCTGAAACGCCTGTCAAAATAGCCAGGAAAGGCCGAATCAGCTAGCTCGACCCAGGGTCTGCCAGAAATCCGCATAACGTCCGCCAGCCTTTAGCAGACTGTTGTGATCCCCCTGCTCGACCATACGGCCCTTTTCCAGCACGATGATTTTATCCATGGACTCCAGACCGGCCAGGTTGTGAGTGATTAATAGCAGGCTTTTGCCCTGAAATTCACTCGCCAGAATATCCATGATCAGGTGTTGGTTGTTGAGATCCAGCCCTTCGGTAGGCTCATCGAGTAAAAAAATGGGGGCATCACGCAAAAAAGCACGCGCAAGAGCCATGCGTCTGATCTGACCACCGGAAAGCCGTACCCCAGCCTCCCCAACAAAGCTATCATAGCCATCTTTCATAGCCATGATCTCATCATGAATGCGTGCTCGTTTGGCCGCCAGGATCATGGACTCTTCACTGGCATCGGGTCTGGCCATCATCAGATTAGCGCGTACCGTGGTATTGAACAGATGTGTGGACTGGCTGGCCACGGAAAAACACTGACGTAAATCTTCAGAGCTGTAATCCTCAACCGAGTACCCTCCCAGCTTCACTTCACCCTCGGAGGGGAGATAGAATTTAAGCAACAACTGCATCAGACTCGTCTTCCCTGCGCCTGAGGCACCAACCACGGCCACTCGTTCACCTTCAGTAATTCTGAAAGAGATCTCTTCTATTGCAGGCCTTTTTTGCTGGGGATACACCATAGAAACATGATTAAACTCGATCTCAAGTCCCTGCGGAATCTGACGAGGATGTTCGGGCTCTGTGACCAGAGGTTGCACATCGACCAGTTCAAACAGTCGCCGTGCAGCCCCCAGACTCTTGCCCAGAGACTGGTAGGCCAAGGGCATGGATGCGACCGTTTCGAAACTGGCCAGGGCCAGCAACACCAGCATGCCCAGAAAGGCCCCATCTAATTTCTGATCGCTTACAGATGGTATAAGAATCAATAGCCCAAGCCAGACGGCAACCTGGGACAGGCTACCCATCAATGCCTGACTCAGCGCATTCATACGGTTGATCTGATCCTGTGACCGTATGTAATGTTGCTGCCTTGCCTGCAGTTGTTGTTTTAGTTTTGTCTTACCCATGTAGACTCGAAGTTCTGCCATACCCGAGACATCATCCAGCAGGGTGTTTCTTAGATCAGACCTGAGTACCTGTTCGTCATGAACCGGCTTTCGACTACCCAGATAAGTCATTGCAGGTAATCCGACACCCCCCAATAGCAACAGGCCAATCAGCACCAGCGAATATATGGGAGAGAATGAGGCGACAAACACGCCGATCACGGTAATACTCAATATGGCGGTCAGTATCGGGATCCAACTGTTGATATAAAAACCGTCCAGGTCATCAATATCTGATTGGATTCTGTTCAACAAATCACCGCTGCGCCAGGACTCCAGCCTGGCGGGTACTAGCGGCTCCAGGGATTGATAAAACCAGATACGAATATCCGACAAGACCCTTAGAGTAGCGTCATGTGTGACTAGCCGTTCACCATAACGTCCTGCGGTTCGCATGATGGCAAGTCCACGAATGAAAGCAGCTGGTGTGAAATAATTGATCGTAATGCCGGCCACGCCTGCCAGGGCCATAGTGGAAATAAACCAGCCTGACAAGGTCATCAGGCCGATATTGGCCAACATGGTTGTTAACGCAAGCAATGCACCAAGCGACATCCAGCCCCACTGCCCTCTAAATAGAGCTAACAAGCGGAACAGGTCACGCATGGACTACTCCTTGCAGCATCTCTGCATAAATTCCTTTCTGACTCTCTAATTGTTCATGACTACCTTGTTCAACCAACCTTCCCTGCTTCAGGACATAGATTCTGCTGGCATTGCGAACTGTCTGTAGCCGATGGGCGACAACTAAAAGGCTACGATTAATCCCCAGGTCCTCAATAGCAAGCTGGATAGCTGCTTCACTCTCTGCATCAAGACTCGCCGTAGGCTCATCCAAAATAATGAGTGGCGCATCCTTATAAAAGGCACGGGCCAGTGCCAGGCGTTGCACCTCGCCACCGGACAAGGGTTGCCCACCTTCCCCCACCTGGGTTTCATAACCCGCTTTCAACTGATCTATAAAACGGTCTGCACGTGCAAGATGGGCTGCTTGCCGGACTCTCGGCAAATCTACAACCTCAGCACCCAGGGCGATATTGTCAATCACCGATCCATGGATAAGACGTGGGTTTTGAGGCACCCAGGCTACCTGCCTCAACCAGTCTTCACCATCTATCGTTGCCAGATCAATTCCATTGACAAGGATCTCCCCTGACTGAGGTCGGTCAAAGCCCAGAAGAAGATTAATCAATGTCGACTTACCTGATCCACTGGGGCCTACCAAAGCGACCTTTTCACCAAACCCAATGCTGAGGTTGATACCATCAAGTGCCAGTGCATTTGCATCATAGCGATAAGATAGATTCGATACCTCCACCGTAATATGCGGGGATTCTGGCAACTCCTGTGTAGTGCTCTGATTTTTAACAGGCTCCAGTTCCATCAGGTCCGCCAGTTGGCCTGCAGCCGCTACGGCCTGCAGGCGGGCATGATAATGCACTCCCATACTTCGTAGAGGAAGGTAAAACTCCGGCGCCAGCAAAAGGATAAAAAAGCCCTGTAAAAAAAACATTTCACCCCACATGAGTCTAAATCCAATAAAAACGGCCACCATTGCGATGCTGACGGTGGAAAGGAATTCAAGGACCAGAGAGGACAAGAAAGCAACCTTAAGCACGGTCAATGTGGAACGTCGGTAATCATCCGACATACGTGCAACCAGCTTTGCCTCCTGGCGACTTAGATTCAGGGTCTTCAGCGTAGGAAGACCACGGAGAACATCCAGGAAATAGGCACCCAGGCGTGCCAGTTTTTGCCACTGTCTTTGATTGACACGCTCAGCACCCTTGCCTATTACAATCATGAAAAAAGGTATTAGCGGGGCCGTCACCAGAAAAACCAGGGCGGAGACCCAGTCCAGAGGTAAAACGACGATCAATATCGATATTGGTATCAGCGTCATGACACTCAGATGGGGCAGATATTTCGCATAGTAATCATGCAAGGCATCTATGCCCTCAATCATGGCATGACTGATTTCTGCACTGCCAGACTGCGACAGCCGCATCGGACCCAGTTGCTGCAGATGATCAAATAACTCAAGACGTAATTGTGATCTAACCTGGCTACCTATACGAAAAGACAGGCGCTCGGCCTGTTGATTGACCACACCGCGTAACAGGAAAATAGGGGGTAGTAACAGTATCCATACCATCTGATCCCCCAATGTCGCAGCCTCAAACACAACGGCATTGACTATCCAGGCCATTAGCCCGGATTGAAGAATCAGAAGCCAGCCGGAAAAAACATTGAGAATAACGACTCTGCGCGGCAGGTTCCCTGCCAGTGCATGTTGCTCCTTGAGCCATTTTGAAGATAACAAATCATCACTCATGAACGTATCAATCTAATAGATTATCGCAGGATTAACCGAGCGCTTAAGAATGCCAGAGAAACTGTAAATAATCTTGATATTTCTCAATGTATAGGTACAGATACTAATTGTATTATCCTGTCTGATAAAAAAACGACAAAACCCTATGCTTTATATGGGTTTAGCGTTTATGAAAAATTCCGGATTGATGCGGGGCGACATGATTACAACGCTGGAAACCCCCGAATCATACAAACCAATCTAAACAACACATTGGGAGTGTATCGATGTTTCCAACGGAAGAAGTGATAGAGCTGTCCCGCTGGCAGTTTGCATCCACAGCGCTTTACCATTTCCTGTTTGTGCCACTCACACTGGGCATGACCTGGATCCTGGTCATTATGGAGTCGCTCTATGTGATGACCAATAAACAGGTCTACAAGGATATGGTGAAGTTCTGGGGTAAATTGTTTGGTATTAACTTTGCCCTGGGCGTGACGACAGGACTCACGATGGAGTTCGAGTTCGGTACTAACTGGGCCTATTACTCTCACTATGTTGGTGATGTCTTCGGTGCCCCCCTGGCCATCGAAGGCCTGATGGCGTTTTTCCTGGAATCCACCTTTGTAGGGCTATTCTTTTTTGGCTGGGACAAACTGAGCAAAAAACAGCATCTCATGGTGACCTTCCTGATGGCCCTGGGTACCAACCTTTCCGCGCTGTGGATACTGATCGCCAATGGCTGGATGCAAAACCCCGTAGGCTCGGACTTTAACCCCATGACCATGCGCATGGAGATGCAAAGCTTTGCTGATGTAATCCTGAATCCGGTTGCCCAGGTGAAGTTTATCCATACCGTGGCTGCCGGTTATGTAGCCGGCTCCATGTTCGTGCTCGGCATCAGCGCCTACTACATCCTCAAAGGTCGTGATCTGGGCTTCGCCCGTCGCTCATTTGCCATTGCCGCCGGTTTCGGCCTCGCCTCGATCCTCTCGGTGATCGTCCTGGGCGATGAAAGTGGTTATGAGGTGGGAGATGTCCAGAAAACCAAACTGGCTGCTATCGAGGCCGAATGGGAAACTGAAAAGGCCCCAGCGGCCTTTACGGTCATCGGATTTCCTGATCAGGAAGCTGAAGAGACCCATGCCGCCATCAAGATCCCCTATGCCATGGGTATCATCGCTACACGATCATTCGATGAAGAGGTGCCGGGACTGAAGGATCTGCTGGAGAACCATGAGCGACGGATACGCAGAGGCATGATTGCTGCCGGATACCTGGATAAAATTCGTGCGGGTACAGCAACAGAATTTGAAAAAGAAAGCTTTGAAAATGCCAAGGAAGATCTGGGCTATGGTTTTCTTCTGAGGCGATATACCGACGACATCCCCAATGCCACGGAGGAAATGATCCAGAAGGCGACCAAGGATTCCATACCTCAGGTGGCCCCTTTATTCTGGACCTTCCGCATAATGGTCGCCGTTGGCTTCACCCTGTTGTTCATATTTGCAGCTTCTTTCTATTACACCGCTAAGCGTGTCGTACACAAAAAACGCTGGTTACTGAAGTTGGCACTCTATGGCATACCGCTACCCTGGGTTGCCATCGAGCTAGGCTGGTTCGTAGCCGAGTTTGGTCGTCAGCCCTGGGCGATTGGTGAGGTACTCCCCACCTACATGGCAGCATCAAACCTGACTGTTGGTCAGCTCTGGTTCAGCATGGCCGGATTCCTTGGCTTTTATACGCTGTTACTGGTCATCGAGATGTACCTGATGTTCAAGTTTGGCCGCCAGGGACCCAGCAGCTTGCATACTGGTCGCTATCACTTTGAACAAGGCAGCGATGATAGTAGTGCTGGTGGCGGTGAACCTGTGCTTGCCCGTCCTGTTGAATCCGATCGCATCTAAGGAGCCCCATCATGATTATTGATTACGAAATACTCAAACTTATCTGGTGGCTATTTGTAGGCGTCCTGTTAATAGGGTTTGCCATCACCGACGGCTTCGACATGGGAGCCGGGGTCTTGCTGCCCTGGGGCGGAAAAAATGATGAAGAACGTCGCGTCATCATCAATGCCGTCGCACCGCACTGGGATGGAAACCAGGTCTGGTTTATTACCGCTGGAGGCGCTATCTTTGCTGCCTGGCCTGCAACCTATGCAGCTGCTTTTTCCGGCTTTTATGTGGCCATGTTGCTGGTATTATTCGCCCTGTTTTTCCGTCCGGTAGGCTTTGACTATCGAAGCAAGATTGAGGATCCCAGATGGAGAAATATGTGGGACTGGGGTCTATTCATCGGTGGCTTCGTACCTGCGCTCGTATTTGGCGTCGCCTTTGGTAATCTTCTACAGGGTGTTCCCTTTCAGTATGATGAGTATCTTCGCCCCTGGTACACTGGCTCTTTCTTTGAACTGCTGAATCCTTTTGCACTTCTGACCGGAGTCGTCAGCCTCTCCATGCTGACGATGCATGGCGCAGTCTATCTGCATACGAGGACTACCGGCGTCATTAAGGAACGAATGAAGAAAGCGACTACTTTCTTTGGTGGCCTGCTGGTGGTCAGCTTCGCAGCCGCCGGGCTATGGATTTTTGCCGGCTTCGATGGATTCCATATCGTCTCCATGCCAGCAACCGATTCCCTGCCTAACCCGACTGCAAAGACAGTAGAGATCGTTAGTGGCGCCTGGTTGCAGAATTACCAGAGCTATCCACTGACCATCGTTGCTCCAGTGCTGGCCTTTATTGGTGTAGCTGGCGCCATCTTTTTCACCATTCGTGATCGTGGCGGCCTGGCCTTTATATCCAGCTCGCTGTCAATTGTCGGGGTTATAATGACTGCCGGCGTATCCATGTTCCCCTTTGTGATGCCCTCAAGTACGCATCCTTCCCATAGCCTGACGCTCTGGGACGCGTCCTCCAGCCATCTGACACTCACCGTCATGTTCTGGGCAACCGTGATCTTCCTGCCTATTGTGATTGGTTACACTCTATGGTGCTACCGTTCATTATGGGCAAAGGTAACGATCGAAGACATTAAGGCCAAGAGCCACGAACTTTATTAAGGAGAACGATTATGTGGTATTTCGCCTGGATTCTTGGAGTGCTTCTTGCTGTTTCTCTAGGTATTATCAATGCCCTATGGCTTGAAACAACGGCCTGCCTTGATGATGAGGAATGTGGCAGCATAGATTAATCTTCACTGAAAATGATATAAAAAGGGCTCTTTATGAGCCCTTTTTATATTTAGTCCCAGATTTTTTCTATAATTCATATCCCAGATGGAAGGGCTAGTCTCGGTACGAATATTTGATATGATTCGTAAATACTGACTATGTGATTTAATCACTGAATCTATAAATAAATATAAACAAAATACCTCGTTAGTATATTTACTACCACAACAGAGGACTTAACTTATGAAACATTCAATCATTGCAATTGCTCTCGCTGCTACAATGGCATCGACCTTTGCCCATGCCGCCGATGACACGGAAAAACGCATCGCTGAGAGCCGCGCCACGATCAAGGCCTTCGGTATGAAATTAAAAGGTGAACTTCAGGCCGCGATGAAGGCCGGTGGGCCTGCCAATGCGATAAAGGTCTGCAACGAGGTAGCTCCGGCCATCGCATCAGATATCTCAATGGAAAAGGGCTGGAGAGTGGCACGCACCAGCCTCAAGACCCGAAACTCAAGCAATAAACCCGATGCCTGGGAAACCAAGGTCATGGAGTCCTTTGAAAGGAGGAAGGCCGCCGGTGAGCCCGCGAATAAACTGGAATTTTCCGAAATTGTCGAGGCCGACGGAAACAAATCCTTCCGTTACATGAAGGCCATACCCACGGGGGAAGTCTGCCTGAAATGTCACGGTGCTAAGATTGATCCTAAGATTGAGGCTAAACTGGATAGCCTGTATCCTGATGATCAGGCGCGTGGTTTTAAAAAAGGTGATATCCGTGGTGCCTTTACCGTTAGCCAGCCAATGTAACTGACACCTGCCTCGCCATGCCAAGAAAAGAAGCCATCAGTGACTGTATCAACTGCCCGATCAGATCGGTCAGTATCTTTGCTGGCTTTAGCCTCGAAGAGGTCAGGAATATCAGCTTTCCTGTACACACAGTTGCATACTCGGCTGGCGAGGTCTTTTACCATGAGGGAACCAGCCCCCAGGCTGCCTTCACCATCAAGTCCGGGGTTGTCAAACTGGTCAAGGAATTATCCAACGGCCGCACTCAGATCGTACGATTGCTGACTACCGGCGATATTTTTGGTTTTGAAGGCCTGATGGATACGCGCTATCACCACACGGCCATTGCACTCAATGAGGCCCATGTTTGTCATCTAAGCCTGTCTGACCTGATAGGCGTCTGCCGGGACAATCCCCACGTCAATGAAGCCATACTCCATCGCTGGGCACAGGCACTGAAACAGACAGAGGACCTGCTGGTCGAGCTAGGTACCAAAAAAGCCAATGAACGGCTGGCCAGTTTTATCGTATCCTGGTGTGAACACAGCGGCATGGAGGGATGGACCGCCCTGCCTCTCACCCGTCAGGAACTGGCTGAATTACTGGGCCTGACCGTCGAGACGGTGAGCCGCATCCTGGCGGACTGGAAGCGAAAGAATTATCTGGAAGAAAAGCAGGGTGCAATTCGGCTGAATCCAAAAAAAGACCTTGTGCAGCAACTTGTGAAAATCACTACCTGACAGGCATGTCACTACTGTCATGACAGAGCACCCCCTGTGTCATGACATCATCTACATGGACTTGCTCATCCTCTTGTTTATACAATACTTTTGATATAGGCATATTTATTGCCACTTATTTATCTGTTAACTAATCCACCCATAAATCAAACCAATCAAGGAGTCCTCTGAAATGGCACATATAGTGATTCTCGGCGCAGGAACCGGTGGTATGCCAGCGGCCTATGAAATGCGCGAAACACTGGGTAATGAACATGATGTCACAGTCATCAACTCCCAGGAGTATTTTCAGTTTACCCCATCAAACCCCTGGGTTGCGGTAGGCTGGCGTAGCCGTGATGACATCACCTTCCCCATTCGCCCTTATCTCGAACGCAAGGGGATCAATTTTATTGCTGCCACCGTTGACAAGATTGATGCGGAGTCTAACAAACTCACCCTGGATAACAACGACACGGTTAGTTATGACTACCTGGTCATCGTCACCGGTCCACGTCTGGCCTTTGAAGAGGTAGAGGGCTCTGGTCCTGCCGGTGGATTCACCCATTCAGTCTGCACCGTTGATCATGCCGAAACTGCCTTTGCCGATTACGAAAAGTTTGTGGAAAACCCTGGTCATGTTGTGATCGGTGCCATGCCCTTAGCCAGTTGCTTTGGACCGGCCTATGAATTCGCCATGATCGTGGATACCGATCTGCGCAAGCGCAAGATTCGCGACAAGGTTCCCATGACCTTCGTCACCTCAGAGCCCTATATTGGCCATCTAGGCCTTGGTGGCGTTGGTGATTCCAAGGGCATGCTGGAATCGGAGATGCGCAATCGCCACATTAAGTGGATCACCAATGCCAAGACCACCAAGATCGAAGACGGCAAGATGTTCGTCGAGGAATACAACGCTCAGGGTGAAAAGATCAAGGATCATGAGATCGAGTTTAAATTCAATATGATGCTACCTGCGTTCAAAGGTGTCGATGCCGTCGCCGCAGTCGAAGGTCTGTGCAATCCTCGTGGCTTTGTCATGATTGACGAGAAGCAACGCAATCAGAAGTATCCGAACATCTATTCGGCCGGCGTCTGTGTGGCCATACCTCCCGTTGAAGCGACCCCGGTTCCCACCGGCGCACCCAAGACCGGTTACATGATCGAATCCATGGTCACCGCCATTGTGCATAACATCGAAGAAGAACTAGCCGGCAAGGAACCCACCCACAAGGG
>JANTGN010000042.1 GCA_024762895.1 Thiotrichales bacterium | reverse complement strand
TTGGAGGCGTCGCCCAGACAGAAAAAGAGGCCGACTCTGCCAGCACAGAGTTCTGGGTTGCCATTGCCGGCCCCCTGGTCAGCCTGGTACTGGCCGGTATTTTTTATGTACTGGCCGGGATTTTCGCTAGTAGTAGTGAGCTTGTATCGGTCTCACTCAACTGGCTGGGGCGAATCAACCTGATCATCGCTATTTTTAACCTGATACCCGGCTTTCCTCTTGACGGCGGACGGGTATTTCGCGCCCTGATCTGGTCTGTTTCCGGTAATGCGCAGACCGGCATGCGCTGGGCTGTGGCCTCGGGGAAGTTTCTGGCCTATATATTGATGGCCTTCGGCCTGTTACTTGCCTTGCAACCAGGTCTGCTACTCAATGGCATCTGGTTGCTGGCCATTGGATGGTTCCTGCTGTTCAACGCACAGGCCAGTGGCCAGTCTTTCATGATTAGTCAGGCCTTTCGGCAACACCAGGCCCGGGAATATATGGATCAGGATTTCAGTACAGTCCCAGGATCACTCACGATCACGCAATGGATGGAGGGCTTTGTATTTACCGAGGGAAAGCGAGCCAGCGTCGTCACCGAGGACCATCTCATCATAGGACTGGTGACCATCAAAGATTGCAACAAGGTGGCACGCGAAGCATGGAACCGTACCACGCTACGAGAGATCATGACGGCTATTGAAGATATTCGTGGCGTGGCGGCCACCGCCAGTATCTCCGAGGTACTACAACTCATGGTTGCCCACTCCTATAACCAGGTTCCCGTCATGGAACAGGGGCGGATCATAGGCTGGCTGGATCGTGAACGACTGATTCGTATCATCCAGTTACATGATGAAACGGGTATATGAAACTGATTAGAGCCAATCATTGACGCTGATCAGGGACGCAGGACATGTATATGCTATTTTCATAAATGGAATAATGTACTTATTCGCCCATTCGTATCTATTAATAATAACGAGATAATTCATGCCCCTACAGAAACTGACAGCCGATATGCTCTATACCCGCTGTGATCCTGAGCAGTTCACTTTCAGTAGCACCGATGCACTTCAGGACCTGGAGGAGATCATCGGTCAGGATCGTGCGATGGAGGCCATCCAATTCGGCATCGGAATACGCCAGGAAGGTTTTAACCTGTACGCCCTGGGCCCCAGTGGTAGTGGTAAACGGAGTGTCATTACCCAATTCATCAAGACCCAGGCTGCCAAGGAGCCAGTACCCCTGGACTGGTGTTATGTTGATAATTTCAATGCCCCGCATAAGCCCCTGGCCCTGTCTCTACCTGCAGGCATGGGTATTCGGCTACAACAGGACATGGCCCAACTTGTTGAAGAATTGCGTACCACTGTACCAAGGGCTCTGGAAAGCGAAGAATACCTGGCCAGAAGGCGTGAGATTGAAGAGTCCTATACCGAGCGGCAGGAGCAGGCGTTTGAGTCCTTGCATGAGGAGGCCAACAGGCATGATATTGCCATGCTGCGTACGCCTACCGGCTTTGCCTTTGCCCCACGCAAAAATGGCAAGGTCCTGGACCCCAAGGAATATGAAAAGCTGCCCACAAAGGAACAGGAGAAGATAGAGGCAGTCGTCGCTCAACTTCAGGAACGTCTGCAACACATGATTCAGCAGGGCCCAAAATGGCGCCGTGAGATGTTACAGGAAATCAAGATCCTGAACCGGGATGTGATCATGTCGGCAGTCGATCAGCTGATTGATCAGATGCGTCATGACTATGCCGAATTGCCCCAGGTCCTTGCTTACCTGAATGCCGTCGAGCAGGATGTGGTGGAACATACCGAGGAATTTCGCACTCAGGACGGGAGCGAGTTACCGATTCAGGAGATGCTGGTGTCGGCCATGGAACAACCCGCCTCGTTCCTCAACCGGTATCAGATCAACACCATGATCGATCATTGCCAAAGTCAGGGCGCCCCGGTCATCTATGTAGACAACCCGACTTATCAGAACCTGGTCGGACGGATCGAGCATCAGGCCCATATGGGGACCTTATTCACCAATTTCACCATGATCAAACCCGGTGCGCTGCATCAGGCTAATGGCGGCTATCTGATCCTGGATGCCCGCAAGCTGCTGCTACAACCCTATTCATGGGAAGGACTCAAACGAGTACTGGAATCAAAAAAGATTCGTATCGAGTCACTGAGCGATATCCTGAGTCTCACCAGCACCACCTCGCTGGAGCCTGAGCCCATACCACTGGATGTCAAGGTCGTGCTCCTGGGGGAGCGCCTGCTCTATGCCCTGCTCTGTGAATATGACCCCGAGTTTAGCGAGTTGTTTAAGGTGGCTGCGGACTTTAATGACAGTATCGATAGAGACGATCAGAACATCCATCAGATTGCCCAGCTGATCGCTACCCTCGTACGCAGAGATCAACTACGGCACCTGAATGCCGAGGCCGTGGCCCGCGTGATTGAACATAGTTCGAGGATGATTGAAGATGCCGAAAAGATAACCAGCCGTTTCGGTAAGGTCGCAGACTTTTTACGTGAGGCCGACTACTGGGCAGGTGAGGCCAGGCATGACCTGGTAACTGCCGAGGATGTCGAGCACACGATTGCTGCCAGGGAACGTCGCCTGTCCCGTATTCGTGAACGTTTACAGGAAGAGACCTTGCGTGAAACCCTCCTGATAGAGTCCGAGGGGGAACAGATAGGCCAGGTTAACGGCCTTTCGGTAATGCAGTTTGGTGATTATGCCTTTGGTCATCCCAGCCGTATTACGGCCCGGGTGCATATCGGTAAAGGTGAAGTCATCGATATTGAACGCGAGGTGGAACTCGGTGGGCCCATTCACTCCAAGGGTGTACTGATACTACATGGTTACCTGACTGGCCAGTATTGTCCGGATCATCCCATCTCGCTCTCTGCCAGCCTGGTCTTTGAGCAGAACTATGGAGAAATCGAGGGCGACAGTGCCTCTTCTGCTGAGCTATACACCCTGATCTCGGCGCTGGCAAACGTCCCTCTGAAACAAGCCATTGCCGTCACCGGCTCGGTGAATCAACTCGGACAGATTCAGGCCATAGGCGGTGTAAATGAAAAGATCGAGGGCTTCTTTGACCTCTGCAAGGCACGGGGACTAACCGGTGAGCAGGGCGTGATTATACCCGCCTCAAACATTAAACACCTGATGCTGAAACAGGAAGTCGTCAATGCCGTGCAGGAACAACAGTTTGAGATCTATGCTATCGACAATGTGAATGAAGGCATCGAAATCCTGACTGGCAAAACAGCCGGCAGCAGAAACGAACAGGGCGTGTTTCCAGAACAAAGTATCAATCAGCTAGTCGAGGATCGACTCATTCTTATGGCCAGACAGGCCCATGAGAGTGAAAACACGGATGCAGAATCTTCAAAAGAAGAAGATTCGAAATAAGCAAAGACCCGACCCTCGTATCCCATCATTGGTATCTGGACAGGCCAGCCAGACATCACTAAAAGCGGGTAAAGGATGGGCCTGCCAATTCTATTGATTCAGATCAACAAGATTGGCTTAAATTGATACTTGGCCGCGTATTCGCAAGATAGTTATGTAAGGATAACATCACGTATGCCTAGCCGGAGGTGGCTATGTCCAACAATCACACCATAACCATAGATGGAAACCAGGCCGCTGCCACGATTGCGCACCTGACCAACGAGGTCATCGCCATCTATCCCATCACACCCGCCTCTCCAATGGGAGAGTGGGCCGACGAATGGTCTTCACGCGACCGGCCCAATCTCTGGGGTACTATACCCAGGATCATCGAGATGCAAAGCGAGGCCGGCGCAGCAGGTGCCGTGCATGGCGCCTTACAGACCGGCGCACTGACCACGACCTTTACCGCCTCTCAGGGCCTGCTGCTGATGGTGCCCAATATGTTCAAGATCGCGGGAGAACTCACCCCAGCGGTGATCCACGTGGCTGCAAGATCGGTTGCTTCCCATGCCCTGTCCATCTTTGGCGATCACAGTGATGTAATGAGTACGCGCACCACCGGTTTTGGTTTTCTGGCCTCCAACTCGCCGCAGGAGGTTCTGGACCTGGCACTCATAGCACAGGCCGCCACCCTTGAAGCACGTGTACCCCTGGTTCATTTTTTTGATGGCTTCAGAACGTCTCATGAGGTCGCCAAGATTGAGGCCATCGATGAGGAGGTGATTAAACAACTCATCCAGCACGAGCATGTCGCTGCACATCGGGCTCGCGCCCTGACCCCCGAGCACCCCGTATTACGCGGTAGCTCACAAAACCCCGACGTGTTCTTCCAGTCTCGAGAGGCGGCCAACCCTTACTACCAGGCCATGCCAGACATTGTCCAGGGGGTTATGGATAAATTTGCTGCCCTGACTGGCCGCCATTATCACCTGTTCGATTATGTGGGTGCCGATGATGCCGAACGTGTGATGATACTCATGGGCTCAGGGGCTGAGACCGCGCATGAAACGGTTGAGCACCTGGTAGCGATGGGTGAAAAGGTTGGTCTGATCAAGGTGCGTCTCTACCGGCCTTTTGATACCAGGGCCCTGAAAGCAGCGCTACCTCCGACAACCCGGCGCATCGCCGTACTGGATCGGACCAAGGAACCGGGTGCCGAGGGTGAACCCCTGTATAAGGATGTTGTCACCGCTCTCGCACAGGATTTCTTTGGTTCACAGAGTCGTTTTGACGAAATGCCCCATATTATTGGCGGCCGTTATGGGCTCTCGTCGAAGGAGTTCACCCCGGCGATGGTTAAGGCCGTCTTTGATGAACTCACAAATGACAAACCTAAAAATGACTTCACCATCGGTATCCACGACGACCTGACCCATAGCAGCCTGGAGTGGGACAGCAATTTTCAGACCGATGCCCACAACGATACGATTCAGGCGATTTTCTATGGCCTGGGTAGCGATGGCACGGTCAGCGCCAATAAAAATAGTATCAAGATCATTGGTGAGAGTACGGAACAGTATGCCCAGGGTTACTTTGTCTATGACTCCAAGAAGTCCGGGGCCGTTACCGTTTCGCATCTGCGATTTGGTAGCAAGCCGATTAGATCCTCCTACCTGATTGGCGAGAACGAGGCCAACTTTGTGGCCTGTCATCAGCCGGTCTTCCTGGAGCGCTATCCCATGCTGGATATGGCGGCGGACAATGCGATATTTCTTCTGAACACGCCTACCGCGCATGATGCCGTCTGGCAAAGCCTGCCAGAAGGTATGCAACAGCAGATCCTGGATAAAAATATCAAGATGTACTGTATTGATGCCTATGAGATCGCTGAGCGCACCGGCATGGGTCAACGCATCAATACCATAATGCAAACCTGCTTTTTTGCCATTTCCGGTATCCTGCCACAGGACGAGGCCATCAGTGCGATCAAGGATGCCGTCGAGAAGACCTATGGCAAAAAGGGCAAGCGACTGGTTGATTTCAACTTCAGGGCCATCGATGAAACCATCTCACAGCTTAAGGAAGTCGTCATTCCTGGAGAGATCAGCCCCAGCTTTACCCTGCCGGAACCCATACCCGAGCATGCCCCGGACTTTATACGCCAGGTGACCGGCGAAATTATTGCAGGCCGTGGCGATCAGATCCCGGTGAGCCTGATGCCAGCCGACGGCACTTTTCCTGTCGGTACGGCGGCCTATGAAAAGAGAAACCTGGCGCTGGAAATACCCGAACTCGATGTCAATCTTTGTACCCAGTGCGGCAAGTGCCCGCTGGTCTGTCCGCATGGCGTCATACGCAGTAAGAGCTATGACGAATCGTATCTTGATCAGGCGCCCATGGGATTCAAGTCGATGCCGGTCAAGGGCAAGGACTTTCCTGCTGGCTACCATATGAGCTACCAGGTCGCCCCCGAGGACTGCACGGGTTGTGGCCTGTGCGTCGATATCTGCCCCATACACGACAAATCCAATGCCAGCCATAAAGCGCTGAACATGGTGACGTACACGCCGGAGTTGCGTGCTGAAGAAAAAAAGAACTGGGATTTCTTCCTGACCCTGCCGGAATACGATCGCACACAGATCAAGACAAACACCATCAAGGGCGCCATGTTGCTACAGCCCCTGTTTGAGTTTTCCGGGGCCTGTGTGGGTTGTGGTGAAACATCCTATGTCAAACTCGTCAGCCAGCTCTTTGGTGACCGTACGGTCATTGCCAATGCAACCGGATGCTCTTCGATCTATGGAGGCAATCTGCCCACGACCCCCTGGACAACCAATCCCGAGGGCAGAGGCCCTGCCTGGTCCAACTCGCTGTTTGAAGATAATGCCGAATTCGGTCTGGGTATGAAACTCTCGATCGACAAACAACGCGATTATGGCCATCAGTTACTGGAGCGATTACGTCCCGAATTAGGTGATGAACTGGTGGATGGCATCGTCAACGCCGATGAGAGCAACGAGACTGGCATCAAGGAACAACGGGGTCGTATATCCGACCTGCTTGAACAATTAAAAGGTATCGGCAAACCCGAAGCACGCGAACTGGAATCCGTCACCAACAACCTGAGCCGCAAGAGCGTCTGGATCATCGGTGGCGATGGCTGGGCCTATGATATCGGCTATGGCGGTCTGGACCATGTCCTCGCCTCCGGACTGGATGTCAATATCCTGGTTCTGGATACCGAGGTTTATTCGAACACGGGTGGACAGACTTCCAAGGCCACACCGCGTGGCGCCGTTGCCAAGTTTTCTGCTGGCGGCAAGGCCTCACCCAAAAAAGACCTGGGACTGCTGGCCATGGATTATGAGAATGTCTATGTCGCCCACGTCGCCTATGGTGCCAAGGACATCCAGACCATTCATGCCTTTAATGAAGCGGAATCCTACCCCGGCCCTTCACTGATCATTGCCTACTCCCCCTGTATCGCGCATGGAATCGACATGAAGAACAATCATCGGCAACAACAACTAGCCGTTGATAGTGGGCACTGGCCATTACTACGCTATGACCCCAGGCGTGCCCTGGCGGGCCAGAATCCCCTGCGCCTGGATTCAAAACCGCCTTCGATACCCTATCGCAAGTTTATTGAAACCGAGATCCGTTTCAACATGTTGTGGCGCACCCACCCTGATGTCGCCGAGGAACTACTGGAACAATCCCAGCAAGAGGTTCACCATCGTTATCATTACTATGAACAACTGGCCGGCTTACCCTGGGAGCCCGAGGGTTCCACGCTACCACCACACCGGAAAATGGCCTCTGCGAGCGAGAAAAACAAGGAGCCGTCATCATGATTGACCTACGTACAGAATACCTGGGGCTGAAACTGGATAATCCCATGGTCCCCTCCTCTTCACCACTCACCAGGGAACTGGACACGGTCAAACAACTGGAAGACGCCGGTGCTTCTGCCGTGATTTTACCTTCGCTGTTTGAAGAGGCCGTGGAAAAGGAACAAAAGCAACTG
Source organism: Thiotrichales bacterium (assembly GCA_024762895.1). Lineage (GTDB taxonomy): Bacteria > Pseudomonadota > Gammaproteobacteria > J044 > J044 > JANTGN01. The sequence continues at coordinate 8,921 of JANTGN010000042.1, read as the reverse complement.
GAACGCTATGTCCATTTTCAGGCCCTGGGACATTATGAGGCTGAGTCCTATCAACCAATGCCAGAGGACTATAGTAGTGAACTGGATAATTACCTTGAGCATATCACCGAGGTAAAGAAACATATTGACATCCCGGTCATTGCCAGCCTCAACGGTATCTCCAGGACAGGCTGGATAGAATATGGAAAAGAAATGCAGGAAGCCGGTGCAGACGCACTGGAATTAAATGTCTATTACATTGCAACCGACCCACGTAAGAGCAGTGAGGATATCGAGGCCCTGTACCTGGAATTACTGTCAGATCTGCTAAGCCATGTCTCCATTCCCGTGGCCATGAAATTATCTTCACAGTTCTCATCATTACCTAACATGGTACAGAAACTCCAGCAAGCCGGTGCCCAGGGGGTTGTCCTGTTCAATCGCTTTTATCAGCCAGACATCAACCTGGAAACTCTCGAGATCAATCCTGAACTCCAGCTGTCTGACCCCTCGGAGGCACTCTTACGCATACGCTGGATCGCCCTGCTGAGAAACTGGACCCAGATGTCTATCGCTGCAACAGGAGGCCTTCATCATGCCGATGAAATCCTCAAGGCCCTGCTGGCGGGTGCTGATGTCACATACCTTTGCAGTGTATTGCTTCAAAAAGGCCCGGCGTATTTATCAACACTAAAGGAACAAATCATTGCATGGATGGAAGAAAAAGAGTACGAGTCCGTTGTACAGATGAAAGGCAGTGTCAGCCAGGCGTGTGCCATCGACCCATCGGCCTATGAACACAGCAATTACTATCTGGCACTAAGCAACTATCGCTCGAAAATGAATAATGCATGATGACTTGGAACACATTCGACCTGGATGATCGTAATCTATTTACTAATGCCTTTTCAGTTCAGGTAACCAGCAAGTTAACAATGATGATTTCCTGCTCAGACCAGCATCAATAATGGCAAACAGGATGCGCTGTGAACTGATTTCCTGGCCAGAAACCTATAGACTCTGTCTTAAGCTTTCCAGGCAAATTCGCTCCTCAGGGTATCAACCGGATATAGTGATCGCTATCGCACGCGGTGGTTACATACCTGCAAGACTCCTGTGCGACTTTCTGGATCTTAGTTCACTCACCAGCATCAAGATAAAACATTACCTTTCGGGAACAAACAAGCAGAAAAAGGCCTCTCTGGATTTACCCCTGTGTGCAGAAATCAGGGGATTAAAAGTATTGCTGGTTGACGATGTCAATGACAGTGGAGACACCCTGGAACTGGCTATCTCCTATTTACAGACACTTCAACCTGGCGAGTTAAAAACAGCTGTCATGCACCAGAAAATGACCAGCCATTGCCCCATCAACTATTATGCAAAGAAAATCGTAAAATGGCGCTGGCTGATTTACCCCTGGGCCGTGTTCGAAGATGTCTCCGGATTCCTTAAGCGAAAAGAGATACCCCCTGTATCCATTGAGGAGGCGCAGACCTACTTATCGGAATCCTTTAACCTTAACCTGTCCAGGAAACGCCTGGAAACGATCATATCCTTTCAGCAAGCATCGTAGAGATCCCAAGGCAACTAAAGCGCAAAATTGTCACTACTGGATACATCCAAACTACGCCTTAAACCAGCGCTATAATTTAAATAGGATTCACCAGAAGGAATAACACACATGAATGCTGTTAATGGCCATATCAGGGACCTGGCACTGGCCGATGAAGGGCTTAATAGAATTAACTGGGCCTTTCAGGAGATGCCGGTACTTCAGGAACTGATGCAACGCTTCGAACAGGAGCAGCCCCTAAGCGGGGTTCGCATTAGCGGCTGTTTGCATATCACCACCGAGACAGCCAACCTCGCCCGTGTCCTGAAGGCCGCCGGGGCGGACCTGGTACTCTGCGCCAGTAATCCCCTCAGCACCCAGGACGATGTCGCCGCCGCCCTGGTTCAATATGTCAAAATCCCGGTCTTCGCCATTCGTGGTGAATCGACCGAGGTATATTACCAGCACATCAATGCCGCCCTGGACCATAAGCCCGTACTGACCATGGATGATGGCGCTGACCTGGTCAGTGAGATCCATAAAAGCCGTACCGAATTACTGGATCACATGATTGGTGGCACGGAAGAAACCACGACCGGCGTGATCCGCCTGCGTGCCATGGCAAAAGATGGCGCCCTGGCATTCCCAGTCATGGCCGTCAACGATGCCATGACCAAACATCTCTTTGATAATCGCTACGGGACCGGACAAAGTGCGCTGGATGGCGTGATACGTGCTACCAATATCCTCCTGGCAGGCAAGACCTTTACTGTAGTGGGTTACGGCTGGTGTGGACGAGGCATTGCCCTGAGGGCCAAGGGGCATGGAGCCCATGTCATCGTGACCGAAGTCGATGCCCTGAGAGCACTTGAAGCGGCCATGGATGGCTATCGTGTCATGCCACTAGTCGAGGCGGCCAAAGAATCTGACTTTATCGTGACCGCTACCGGCGACAAACACGTCATCGACCAGAGGCATATGGCGGTCATGAAAGATAGATGTGTAATGGCCAACTCCGGTCACTTTAATGTCGAGATCAATATCCCTGCCCTGGAGGCCATGAGTACTAAAAAACACCGCCCAAGACCTTCGGTCGATGAATACACACTGAAGGACGGTCGCAGGCTACGCCTCCTGGCCGAAGGCCGCCTGGTTAATCTCGCTGCCGCAGAAGGGCACCCCTCGGCCGTGATGGATATGAGTTTTGCGAATCAGGTCCTGGCCGCCGTGTATATGGTTCAACATGCCGGCAAACTCGAAAAGAGGGTCCATAAGGTCCCTGTCGATATCGACCAGGAAATCGCCATGCTCAAGCTAAATGCCATGGGTTTCACGATTGATGGGCTCACGCCTGAACAGAAACACTATCTTTCATCATGGCAGGAAGGTACTTAATGATGAGGTTGCTGCTATGAAAAAAGGCATTGACCGCATGATTGCCGACATAGAACGGGAGGTCACCTATACCCGTAGCATGATCGGTAGAGATCATCTTGATCCCAGGGTCATGCAGGCCATGCGCACTGTACCCCGAGATGCCTTTGTGCCTGACGACCTGAAGCCCTATGCCTTTGACAACGGCCCTCTGCGCATCGGCCATGGCCAGACCATTTCGCAACCTTATATCGTGGCATTGATGACTGACCTGTTAGAGCTTCAGGCAGAGGATCGCGTGCTGGAAATTGGAACCGGTTCAGGTTACCAGACAGCCATACTTGCCGAGCTGGCACAACAGGTCTTTAGCGTTGAGCTGGTCCCTGAACTGGGCAAAACCGCCGCCGAGCGGCTTAAGCAACTGGAGTATGACAATATCCAGTTTCGCATCGCAAACGGATACGAAGGATGGCCTGAACAAGCCCCTTTTGACGCCATCATCGTCACAGCCGCCGCCACCCATATTCCGCAAGACCTGGTCGAGCAACTCAAACCCGGTGGGAAAATGGCTATACCGGTGGGGCATCCCTATCAGCCTCAGGACTTACAACTGGTCAGGAAAAACGAGCGTGGTGAGCCCATGATTCAAAATATCCTGGGTGTTGCCTTCGTCCCACTGATTCCTAAGGCACATATTCACGAACCCGACCCGAACCTGCACTAATCGGTAGCTGATATTATATAAGGCATAGTTTAAAGCCGAGGGATCTGCCTATAGAAAACTTACTCACAATTATTCAGACCGCAGGCGGTATTGGCCTCTTCATTCTCGGTATGATCATCATGAGAGATGGCCTGCAGGAACTAGCTGGTAGTGCCATGAGATCGGCCATGATGCGCTTTACCAAAAGCCCTGCCACCGGCAGACATTACGGGTTCCACCATTACCGCCATCCTGCCACAGTGGCTAACAGTAAATAATCACTACGCGCACTGACAATCAAAGTTCCATGGATTTCTTTAACCTCTGGCAAACCGTCTTTAAAATCTCAACCCTTGCAGACAATTTATCATTGGCCGGTATGAGCACCCAGGGTGCTTTTTGGGTACTGGTATGGGCAACCATATCATTGACCGCAGACTTATAATCATCCCATTTTTCCCGGTTACGCCAGTCTTCCTCGGTGATCTTATGCTGTTTCCAGGGTGTATTCTCCCGATCATGAAAACGTCTTAACTGTTCTTCAGGGCTGATATGCAGCCAGAACTTCAACACCATGGTGCCATGCTCAGTAAGCTGCTCCTCGAAATTATTAATCTCCTTATAGGCCCACATCCACTCACTGGGCTGGGCAAATCCCTCGACACGCTCTACCAGGACGCGACCATACCAGGAGCGGTCATACAGCGTCATATACCCGGCCCTGGGGACCTGGCGCCAGAATCGCCACAGGTAATGATGGTTGAGTTCTTCATCGGTAGGTGCCGCCACGGAAATCACACGATACAGTCGAGCATCCATCGCGGATAATAATCGTCTTATCGCCCCCCCTTTACCCGCGGCATCCCAGCCTTCGAATACCAGCACGATAGATCGATGCGATAGATAGGCCTTCCATGACAGATCATGCAGCCTTTTCTGGTAATGACGGAGTTGCTTTTTATAGGCCTCCCGGTCTAATGAAACACCGAGGTCGACCTTATCCAGCACCGTACGTGCCGGAACATCCAGGCTCAAGGGCGGGGGCTCTAACTCGTTGCGGGTGATATTTCCCGAACTCTTCAGCTCTCTCAGGCTCATCTGCATCACGGCCTGCAGGGACTTGCCCGCCGCCATATCACGAAACCACTTATCATCGGATTCGATCATCTGCCAGGGACAGGCGCCTGATTCTGTTTTTCTCAGGAGACGCTCGGCGGTTGCCAGCATCTGATCATATTCTTCCCGGGTATAGAGATGACCTTCCAGATCCGGAACCCTGTGCTTTGATTTTTGCCTTTTCTTTATACGCTTGGAATGTGCCTCGAAGGACAGGTGAAACCACAGTTTAATAATCAGGGTGCCGTCACGCGTAAGCATACGCTCGAGTTGATTGATACGCAGGGTCTCTTCATCCAGCTCGCTATTGCTCAGTTCACCACGGATGTGCTGGCCGAGTGCGTTCCCATACCAGCCATTAAACATCACGGAGATCGTTCCCCGGGCGGGCAATCGCTTCCAGAAGCGCCAGTGATCGGGGCGTTCAAGTTCTTCGTCGGTTTCATCCCAGAATGCATGTGTCTGCAAGCCACGGCTATCCAGCCACTTATTGAAACGATCGACTACATCTCCCTTACCGGCCCCTCCAAGCCCGGCGACGATAATAATCACCGGGACCTTTTCCTCGGCTAATTCTCGCTGCAGCTCAAGCAAAGTGCCGCGTAATTTATGCTCCTGTTGCTTGAATTCTGCCTTATCCAGCGTTTGACCCAGTTCTACGGCTTCGAACATTAAGACACCTTTTTACATTCTCTTACTAACTATATGCCATAAAAAACTTATTTTCTCATCCTGAACCGAAAATCATTGAGCTGCCATCGTTCACTGATACTATTATAGAAAGCGATTACGCCAGCAAATTGATACACTGATCGCATAGCAGTCATTTGATAGCTTACACTCTGGAAAACAGGAATATGTCCCAGAACCTTTACATCGCCAGCACCCATCCACGCAGTGGGAAAAGCGTCATCATTCTTGGGTTGATGGAATGGCTGACCCAGCAGAAACAACATATTGGACTCTTCCGTCCCATCGTTCAAAGCCATGATGTTGATCCTGTTATTGACCTCATCTATCAACGCTATAATCTTGAGCCATCCCGGGAACTTAGCTATGGCTGCACCCTGGATGAGGCACGTGACCTCATCGCAAACGACCGCATCAATGAGTTACTTAAACTGATCATTGGCAAATTCAAGGACCTCGAAGAGCAATGCGGCCGGGTTCTATGCGTAGGAACCGACTTTGGTTATTCCATGTCGGCCATGGAGTTCGACTTCAATGCGGATGTCGCCAACAACCTGGGGTGTCAGATTATCCCTGTCATCAATGCCAGGGGTTTAGACCTGGCTTCAACCCAGGACGCTATTTATTCTACCCACACCTCGCTTAAAGAAAGACGATGCGAAATTCGGGCTACCATCATCAACCGAGCCCATAAAAATAGTTTCCAGTCCCTGAAGAATAAACTCGAGCAATGGAACCAGGACCATTCGAACCCTGTTTACGCCCTGCCGGACGATAGTGTCCTAGATAAACCCGCTGTGGGCGACATTACCCAGGCACTGGGTGCATATCAGTTACTGGGATGCCCTGAAGATCTCCTGCGAGCTACGACGGGTTATAAGATCGCCGCCATGGAACTGCCCCATTATCTGGATCACCTGGAAGACGCCAACCTGATCGTCACTCCCGGTGATCGCTCAGACATCATCCTGGGCAGCATTTCTGCGCATCATGCCAGCACCTATCCACAGATCTCCTGCCTGCTATTGAGCGGAGGATTGGAACCCGCCCCACAGGTCAGGCAATTACTCAGTGGACTGGCAGAGAGTCCAATACCAGTGTTTAGTGTCGAGACGGACACCTTCGATACGGCCATGGCCGTCAGCCAGGTCAAGGCACGCCTGAGCGCAGACAACCCCCGCAAGATTGCCGTTGCCCTGGAACTCATGGAAACCCACGTTGATCTTGCCCGCATCACCGATGAAGGCGCCGTAGGCAAGCCGCGCAGGGTCACGCCGCTTATATTTGAATATGAACTGATACGCCGAGCCAAGACCCTTCGCCAGCATATCGTTCTACCCGAGGGTTCAGATGATCGTATCCTGCGAGCAGCCGAGATACTGTTACTCCGAGATGTCGTCGATCTGACCATACTCGGTAATCCGGTGAAGATTACCAGCCGCGCCCGAGCACTGGGCATCAAGCTTGAAAGGGCATCCATCGTCGACCCCATGGACTCGGAATGGCGCCAGGAATTCGCAGACAGCTATTTTTCATTACGCCAGCATAAGGGCATTTCCGAACAAATGGCGATGGATACCATCGGCGATGTGAGTTACTTCGGAACCATGATGGTCTTGCAGGGCTATGCCGATGGCATGGTCTCGGGAGCCATTCATACCACGCAACATACCATTCGGCCATCATTCGAGGTGATCAAGACCAGGCCCGGGGCTAAGCTGGTGTCGAGCGTCTTTCTGATGTGTATGCCGGATCGGGTACTGGTCTATGGCGATTGCGCCGTTAACCCAAATCCCGATGCTGATGAACTCGCCGATATTGCCCTGGCCTCGGCTGAGACAGCCTGCAGCTTTGGCATCACCCCACGGGTCGCCATGCTGTCTTATTCAACCGGGGATTCTGGCAAGGGGTCCGAGGTCGAAAAGGTCCGGCAGGCTACGCTGATTGCCAGGGGGCGAGCACCCGATCTGAAACTCGATGGCCCCATACAGTATGATGCCGCTATTGACCCCGAGGTCGCCGCCTCCAAGCTCCCCGATAGCGAGGTAGCCGGACAGGCAACGGTCTTCATTTTCCCGGACCTGAACACGGGCAACAACACCTACAAGGCCGTGCAACGTTCCACGGGCGCCGTTGCCATCGGCCCTGTCCTGCAGGGGCTGAACAGGCCCGTCAATGACCTCAGCAGGGGCTGTAGCGTTACCGATATTGTAAACACCGTCGCCATCACGGCCATCCAGGCACAACAGGTCAAAGTGATAGAACCCGATCATTAACACCATGCATAAGACTCAGATTCTGGTCATCAACTCCGGCAGCTCTTCACTCAAGTACCAGCTGTTTGACATGCGAGGCCCGGAGACTCTTGCCACTGGCCTGCTCGAAAAAATTGGAAGCCCTGAAGGCGTACACCATTTAAAAATCATGCACCATGGCAAGGTACACCTGGATTTAAAAGTAGACCTGCCAATTGCTGATCATGAGGAGGCACTCAGCCAGGCCTTATCACAACTCAGGGATCACCAGATACTGAAAGACATCAGTACTCTGATGGCCATAGGTCACCGGGTTGTACACGGGGGTGAATATTTCAAGGCTCCGACCTTAATCAATGAACAGACGCAGGAGGCCATTCGGGCCACCATCCCCCTGGCTCCACTGCATAATCCCGCGAATCTGACTGGCATCGAGGTGACCTCTGGTCTTTGCCCCGGCATTCCACAGGTCGCGGTCTTTGACACCGCTTTTCATCAGTCCATGCCGCCACAGGCCTATCTCTATGCCCTGCCCTATGACTGGTACCAGACCCACAGGGTCCGTCGTTATGGATTCCATGGCACCTCTCATGCCTATGTCGCCAATCGTGCCGCCACGCTTTTGGGCAGACCTCTTGAGTCACTCAATCTCATTAGCCTGCATCTGGGCAATGGGTGTAGCATCAGCGCAATAGAGTCCGGACAAAGTATCGACACCTCCATGGGTATGACCCCTTTGGAAGGTCTTGTCATGGGCACCCGATGTGGTGATATTGACCCCTCAATACCGGCTTATATCGCCGAACAGGCTGGACTCTCCACGCATGATGTCAACCAAATACTTAATAAAGAAAGTGGCCTTAAAGGGCTCTGTGAAGTCAGCGATATGCGCGAGGTCCTGAGACTGGCCAATAAGGGTAATCACCGTGCTATAGAGGCCATTGATCTGTTCTGCTATCGAATCAAGAAATATATTGGTGCCTATACCGCCATACTGGGTCGTTTGGATGCGGTCATATTTACCGGTGGTATAGGTGAGAACAGCAACGAAATACGACGGCAGGTCTGTCGAGGTCTGGAAGGCCTGGGTATTCAGATCGATGAAAACATCCGGCCGGTGCCAGGCACTGAGTCCTTTATTAACGCCAAAGACAGTCCAGTCTCCCTCCTGGTAGTACCTACCAATGAAGAACTCGAAATTGCCATACAGACCCGAGCCATATTGTCCAGCCTCGACTAAAATCGGTCG